>SLRB01000113.1 GCA_007131165.1 Bacteroidales bacterium
CCCTCATAAAAGCAAGGCGCCCGACAAACGGATCGGTTGCAATCTTAAATGCCAGGGCTGCCAGGGGCTCCGAATTATCGGGTTTTCTTTCAATTGTCTCATCATTTCGGGGATTGATCCCTTTAACGGCATCAATATCGATGGGTGAAGGCAGGAAGGAGACAATCGCGTCGAGAAGCCGCTGAATTCCTTTGTTCTTGAATGCAGCCCCGCACATCACCGGCACTATGCTCATACCTATGGTAGCCTTCCTGATAGCTGCCATGAGCTGATCGTTGGTTATTGATTCGGGGTTCTCAAGATATTGTTCAAGTATGGTATCGTCGGCATCGGCAACCGATTCAATAAGCCTTCCACGCCACTCACTGGCTTCCTCAACCATATCTTCGGGTATAGCCGCCATCTCATATGTAACACCAAGTTTGTCTTCGTGCCATATAACAGACTTCATCTCGATAAGATCGACAACTCCCCTGAAGTTTTCTTCGGCCCCGATGGGTACCTGCAGCGGGACCGGATTAGCCCCAAGTTTTTCATGTATCTGCGAGACTACCGTTAAAAAATCGGCACCCGAACGGTCCATCTTGTTTACAAATCCAATACGAGGTACCTTGTACCTGTCAGCCTGCCGCCAGACGGTTTCCGACTGTGGCTCAACCCCTCCGACAGCACAGAAAACAGCGACCGCACCATCAAGCACCCTGAGTGATCGTTCAACTTCAACGGTAAAATCAACGTGCCCCGGAGTATCAATAATATTTATCTTATAATCTTCATCCCTGTATTTCCAGAAGGTAGTTGTTGCAGCAGATGTAATGGTAATGCCACGCTCCTGCTCCTGAACCATCCAGTCCATCGTAGCAGCGCCGTCATGCACCTCTCCCATCCGGTGAGTTATACCTGTATAAAACAGTATCCTCTCGGTGGTAGTGGTCTTGCCGGCATCAATATGGGCCATGATGCCGATGTTGCGCGTGTATTTTAAGATTTTTACCATTATATATGTTACAACCTCTGTATTCCTTTCTCAATCCCTTATTAAAACCTGAAATGTGCAAAAGCCTTATTAGCCTCAGCCATCCGGTGCATATCCTCTTTTCTTTTGAATGCACCCCCCTCTTCATTATATGCAGCAACAATCTCAGCTGCAAGCTTGTCGGCCATTGTCTTACCTGCACGTCTCCTCGCGTAAAGTATCATGTTTTTCATGCTGAGTGAAACCTTCCTTTCAGATCTGACCTCCTGCGGCACCTGAAAGGTTGCTCCTCCAACCCTGCGGCTTTTGACCTCAACCATAGGAGTGATGTTCTCCAGAGCTTTCTTCCAGACCTCAAGAGGGGTCTTGCCGGAATCTTTTGTCTTTTTCTCAACAATATTCAGGGCATCGTAAAATATATTAAACGAAAGGCTCTTTTTGCCCTGGTACATCATATTGTTCACGAACCGGGTAACCTCAATATCTGTATATTTCGGATCCGGCAACAAGATTCTCTTTTTTGGTTTCGACTTTCTCATCTGCTTGTGCTGATTTTATTTATTTTTTGACCTTTGGCCTTTTAGTACCGTATTTTGACCTTCTCTGCGTACGCCCCTCCACTCCTGAGGTATCCAGCGCCCCGCGAACCAGGTGGTATCTTACACCGGGGAGGTCCTTTACCCTGCCGCCCCTGATCAGGACAATAGAGTGTTCCTGCAGGTTGTGCCCTTCTCCGGGAATATAGGCATTCACCTCTTTCCCGTTGGTAAGCCTTACCCTGGCCACTTTTCTCATTGCCGAATTAGGCTTTTTGGGTGTTGTAGTATATACACGTACACAAACGCCCCTTCTTTGAGGGCATGCATCCAGTGCAGGAGACTTTTTCTTTTCTGTAAGCCTGGTCCTCCCTTTCCTTACTAACTGCTGAATTGTAGGCATAAAGATCTATTCAAAAATTTATAAACATTTTATTAAACGGGTGTGCAAAGGTATACTTTTTTTTGCAAAAACAAGAATTATAAAATAATATTTTCCTTCGTCATCCCCCTGTTTGCAGGCAGTAAGCCGTATGCAGGCCAGATTCCGCCTTCCCTGAACCACCTCAGTGATCTGCTAAACCCGGCAAGAAGAGATTCTTCACTGCCGGTTCTAAATACCGGCAAAAAAAACCGGCGCTCCTGCCCGGCGTATATAATATATTATATACTATACTGCCCGAACAGGTTTTTTGGAGGTGACCGTTAAATTCGAAATTGGAATAACCCTGTATAACAGAAACTG
This sequence comes from Bacteroidales bacterium, assembly GCA_007131165.1. GTDB lineage: Bacteria > Bacteroidota > Bacteroidia > Bacteroidales > PUMT01 > PXAP01. The sequence continues at coordinate 2,258 of SLRB01000113.1, forward strand.
TTTAAGGGGAGCGTACAACAAGTACTACATCCTTCCGAAGGAGTGCAAAGTTAACAAAAAAGATATCCCTGTCAACAATTTATAGAAAAAAACAGGTTATTTTCCAGTATAAATAGAGGTTCTCTCGTCTCTGATTAGACCGCTCCAGTTCATCCCGAAAGCAAAATCGTAGCAGTTGCCTTCGCTGTCGCAATAAACCTCCATATCATGCGGTACATCTTCATATTGTTCTTCTACCGTACGCATATGGGCCGGCATCTGCATGGGCAGCAGGCCCTGCGGCTCAAACATCCCCGAAAGGATCTCCATCAAAGCCTGATCCTGAACACCGAAATGCACAATAACGGCATCGGCAAGCGGCTCGATCTCGCTGAATACCATCGGGTTTGACATATTCACAACTACAATTACCGGCCGGTCACCCATCTGCTGCCGGGTTTCCTTAACCAGCTCCTTGTCAGTTATATTGCTCACGGTTACACTCTTATCTTTATATGAGCGGCAGGTAAAGTTCTCAAGCGGGTCTCCCCCGGCAATACTCGTTTCTCTGGCATCGGCAGCGGTATACTCTCCGTACTGGAGACTGAGCGGAACGTATCCGTTACCCCCCGCCATAAGGTCGTCCCTGCTGTATCCGGTCCCGGGGTGAGGGCTTTCAATAAAGACGACTGCATAATCGGCCCCTGCAGGATCAGGGGCAAGCGTGAAATACCTTCCGGCAATCTCATTACTGACCGGAAATTCGTAGCGCTCGGGCGTAGTCATTCCAAACCAGTTCATCCCTGAAGGTATGAAGCGTTCGGGTATGTAAACCCGGCTTCTCCGGGCTAATGGCAGCACGTTGCCGGAGTTCTTAAGCATCACAACCGATTTCAGCTGGGCATTGAAGCCTGCCTCCATAAATCCGGGGCTGCCTACCGTTTGCCTGGTTTCTTCCGGGTCAACATAGGGATTTTCAAAAAGTCCGGTCCGGAACATATTAATCAACAGCCTTTTTGCCGACTTCTCGAAACGGCGCCGCATGTAATCTTCGCCGTACCTGGCTATGCCCATGTAGTATGCCTCTATGACGGGGCCGGCATCGTTATTCCCACCAAACTGATCCACCCCGGCCATTATGGCTTCATAGTGCTTCCCGGCTTCCGGCAAGTCCTCTACTCCCCAGCCTGCACTACCGAATTGGTCAACTGCAGTTGGTGTACGCGTCACTCCCCAGTCGGTACAGACTACACCGTCATACCCATATCTCTTCCTCAGCAGGTCTGTAATAATATACTTGCTGAAAGCATTGCCCACGTTCTCATTGTAGACGGTATCCTGCTGCCATGATATTGTATAATATGGCATCACGGCAGATGCTTTACCCGTGCCTCCCTCCAGTCTGAAGGCCCCTTCGACAAATGGTTTTAGCTGCTGCTCAAGATTATTGCCCGGATAAACTGCATATTTGCCGAAAGCATAATGGGAATCCCTGCCGCCCTCACCGGTGCCCCCTCCGGGCCAATGCTTAACCATTGCATTCACGCTTTCCCTGCCCCAACCCTTATAGCCATCGCCAGAGGTGGACTGGAAACCGTCAACATAGGCCCTCGTCATATCGGTAACAAGAGTGGGGTCCTCGCCAAAGGTTCCCCTCACCCGGCTCCAGCGTGGGTCAGTGGCAAGGTCGGCCATGGGTGAAAGAGCTGTTGCCAGTCCGAGTGCCCTGTACTCTGCCGATGCAATTCTGCCGAACTCATACACCAGGTCGGGGTCGAAGGTCGCCGCCAGCCCCAATGCACCGGGCCACATTGATATCTCACCCCCGGCACCCGCATCATATTCAGCACTTGCAATGATCCCGTGCCTTGGATCAGAACTGTTGTTGGCAGGGATCCCGTGCCCTATACCTTCAACAAAACCCTGCACCCTGTTGTTCCACCGTGCGGCAACGGCAGGGCTCTCAACGAATGTCACGAGAATGTGCCTCAGATTATCATATTTAAGAAAATTCTTTTGCTGATCAGACAGCTCCCATGGATCTGCCCCGCTCTCCTCAAAACCGACACCCTTGTATGTATTAGCTGCAAATCTTGATGAACGTGCCGGAACGGACTGGTGGCCGCTGTAAAGCATCAGTCCGGCGATCTCCGGAAGAGTCAGCCTGGAAGCAAGGTCCTTTGCCCTCTCTTCGGGCGAAAGCCGCCAGTCCTCATATTTGTCAAGCCTGCCGTTACCGTTAAGGTCTTTGAATGCAAATCCACGGTCAACAATGATCTCCACACCCGATAAAGGAGAGTAGGCAATATCTTCTCCCCCATTATTGGTAATCAGGATAAATTCACCCCTGTCATGAACCTCCCACAGCTGTTCATATGTACATGAAACTGCAGAAACCAGTATCAGAATTATATGCGGTAAAAATACCGCCGGTCTTCTTCCGGCTAATTCCATATATTGGATTATTGCTGTAAGTTATTCAGGTCAACTTCAGACTCCCCCTAAACCTGCATCCACAAAAATATCAATTATCCGGTATCGTGGGGTAAAGCTTAACAATACTTAACATATCCCCATTAAAGACATATTGTTAACCGATAATTGAATCTTGCATAAAAATTTATTACTTTTGGTGTCCGATTAAAACCTTTTTATTCTTTTTGCATTA
>SLRB01000338.1 GCA_007131165.1 Bacteroidales bacterium
CTGGCACCTTTACATAAAAGCAACAATGTGGTTTATACCCTTTCGGGCGCACCCTCTTTCGGTTTTTATATAATAATTGCCATGATGATTGTCGGATTGTCGATCCTGATCATCTCCGTGATCAATTATGTCAACCTGTCGGTCGCAACTTCGCTCAAACGGGCAAGGGAGATCGGGGTAAAGAAGGTGCATGGGGCAAGCCGCGCAGACCTGGTAAGACAGTTTCTCGTTGAAGCTGTGATGGTTGTTGCCGTTGCCGGTTTCCTGGCCTCATTCCTGCATGTCCATATTCTAAACATGTTCCTGCCCGGACAGCAATCCCTTTCGTTCGGTCTCAGCCCGGTTTTACTGATGGTTCTCGGGGCACTGCTTTTGTTTACCATCTTAATTACAACCTGGTATCCTGCGATTTATATGTCGCGTTTTTCGCCTCTTTCGATATTAAGCAGGGAAACAGGGGGGGCTTCCCGGCTTTCGCTTTCGCGGAAGACTCTCGTGGTGCTGCAGTTTTTCGCGGCAATTATCCTGATCACTACATCAATAATACTTTCGAGGCAGGTTGACTTCATGCTTAACCAGTCGCTCGGCATGGACAGGTACAACACGGTCAATTTTACCAGGAACAAACAACTGGACAACCACAGGGAAGCATTTACCCGGGAGCTGCAACAAAGGGGCGGTATTGAATCGGTAACTTTTGCAGACCAGTTCCCCTTTGAAGTGGGCAGTTCCACAACCAATATTATCTGGGAAGGAAAAGATCCTCTTGATGAGAATTGGTATCCTGTTATGAGTACCGGTGAAAATTTTACCGCCACCTTGAAGATCGATCTCCTGGATGGAAGAGATTTTTCAACAGGTGATCATAACAAGGTAGTTATTAACAGGGCTGCCGCAGATCATATGAACATGGATCATCCTGTTGGTGAATTCATCACTTTGTGGGGCGAGCGTAGTGAGATAGTTGGCGTAGTCGATAATTTCAAGTACCAGATGATGAATGACCCCGACAGGCCGCTTTTTATTCAGTATGCACCTGAGAATGCGGTGATTGCATTTGTCCGTTTATCAGAGGGGGATCAGGGTCGGGGACTGGAAGCGCTCGAGGAAGTTTTTAGCATGTTTTCTCCCGGGTTCATTCTCGATTACAATTTCCTTGACGAGGAGTTCAATCACCGTTTCGGCCAGCTGAAAAGCATGGGCCGGATCATGACCATAGCGGGATTTCTGGCCATCATAATTGCCTGCATGGGATTGCTCGGTCTGACAGTTCATACTTCTGAGCGTAAAGTCAAGGAGCTGGGAATAAGGAAGATCAATGGAGCAGGGGTGGCTGACCTGGTAGGATTGCTTTCAGGGCAGATGGCCAGGAGCATTCTTATTGCTGCTGCATTTGCATATCCGCTTGCATTCTTAATAAACAAGGCAATTCTTCAAAATTTTGCAGTGCGGATTCAGCTTAGTATTGTGCATTTTATATGGTCATTTGTTATCCTGGCCGGAATGACCGCGCTGATAGTAGGATGGCACATATTATGGGCCGCCAGAAGGAACCCGGTTGAAGCTTTAAGATATGAATAGACGTGAATTAATAGTTGTCGATGAACTCTCTTGGAGAAATTACAGGAATGCCGCGAAATGGATTTAATGCAAGCAAATCATTATCACCGGATATGATAAGATCAGCATTGCCTGATAAAGCAAGTTCAAGGTACATATTGTCTTTGGGATCACGACATTTATTTACTTTATGTACTACTTCAATCAATTTTGCTTTTGTCTCTAATCTATTCAGAAATACTAATTTGTCTTTTAAAGTGATGTATTTATCAAGTTTTGGTTTGTTCAGTGTTTTTTTTATTTCATTCAGTGTATTCTCAGAAAGAAGAATACTCCCGTTTAATACTGCTCTTCTGAAAGATCTGTCAGGAACAGAATGTTTAAATAAAGCAGCACTGATAAGAATATTTGTATCCAGAACAAACTCCATTTATTCGGAATCATCAGTTAGTATTTCATCTAATTTCTCAGGTGTCAGACCCTGTTTCTTCGCGTACTCACTGATGTCATCCATGACCTGGAACAATGTGCGTTCATCTTCCAATAGTTCATCGAAAAGTTGCGAAATCCTGTTTTTTTCGTTCTTATTCATACTCAGAAAAATCTCTGCAGCTTTATCACTAACTCTGATGTTAATGGTTTTCATGATTTTAAGAATTACGATTACTTTTTACGAATTTAATAAATTACTAATTATTAAACGAATGTTCTTAATTCATATTGGGTAATCATTTATCAATTGAGAGCTTAAACTGGCTCTAAATGAATTTTAATTATAAACATGATTATGCCTGGACTTAAATGCTACATACGGAACCTGTTTCGCAACAAGGTCTTTTCATTCGTTACCATAGGGAGCTTTTCGGCCAGCCTCGCGGTGGTTGTTGTCCTGGCATCATTCCTGGCATCTGAGTTCAGCTATGACAAACATATTGACGATGTCGACCTGATCTACAGGGTTGCCGGCCCCGGCAATGAGGCAGGTATTCCCGAGGAGGCGCGAAAAATGCTTGTTGACAACATTCCTGAAATAGAATCGGCAACAAATTATTTAATATCCGGTGAACCTGTTGTGTATGGCGAATCCAGCGTTAATGCAAGGGTCATACACTCAGATGAAGGGCTCTTTTCGATCTTTCCAATAAGATTTATCAGCGGAGATCCGGAAGGTATATTTGATGTGAGGCATAATGTAGTTATTACTGAGAGTCTTGCAACAAGGATTTTTGGAGATGAAGACCCCATTGGCAGGCAAATAAATATTTCTCACAGGGAGGATGTGACTGTTGCCGCTGTAATCAGCGACTTTCCTGAAAAAAGTACATTGAAGGGCGATATGGTATGCCATACAGATTTGAAGATCAGGTACTGGAGAAGCTGTTACAACGATGAATGCGATGATTTTTACCGGCTCCTGGTGAAGCTGAATGCGATGGCGGACCGTGAAGAGGTCAGCGACAAGATCTCCGGGGCAATTCCAAAAACCAGGCACTCAGGTGAGGAGGATATTTATTCCCTGCTGCCATACAAAAATGTCTATTTTGATACCACTCTTCATGATGATCTTGAACATGCCAATATAAAGCTTATCAGGCTTTTGGTCTGGCTTACCATTATCCTGCTGTTCCTGGCTGTTTTTAACTATATAAACCTTTCAATTGCCCAAAGCCTGACCCGGCTGAGGGAGTTTGGGATGAAGAAGGTACTGGGACTGGGACGGCTTGCTTTAACTCTGCAGTTTATCAAAGAGGCTTTCATTACAGTTGTTATTTCGCTTGGCATCGCTGTCTACCTGGGGATTTTGATAAAGCCTGTTTTTGAGGAGATGTTTGGTAAGGCGATCCATATTCAGGATCTGTTGAGTTCGCCTGTGGCTGTTTTTTCGGGGGTAATAATCCTGATCGTTATCTCTGTTGTGCCTGCATTGTACCCGGCAGGGATTGCCCTCAAGGTAAAGGCCGGAGATTTAATGAGCGGAAGGATGTCAGGAAAGACACGCGGGTACACTTTCCGGAAAACGCTCAATGTGATACAATTTGCCGCATCCATTGCTATCCTGGTGTCGCTGTTTGTCATTTCACGTCAGATCAGTTATGCCAGAAATATGGATTTGGGGTTCAGCACCGAACAACTGGTTCGCATACCGATCCACTGGCAGGCGGGCGGAAAGTCGGGTATATTGATTGATGCGATGAATTCAATTCCCGGCATTGTGAGTGCATGCCATTCTCATGGTACTCCGGGAGGCATATGGAACCACAGTGCGAATCAGGATATTGGCAGGGTGTCGGTAATCAGCAGCGATCACCGGTTTCTCCCGACGTTCGGCATACAGGTTGTTGAGGGGAGAAATTTCTTTCCCGGTGAGAGCAAGGAGGTATGCCTGATCAACCGGAAAGCGATGCAGCAGGCAGAATGGGAAGACTTCCAGGGGAAGAGCATGTTTGGTTTCGAAGTTATCGGGCTGGTCGAGGACTTCCATTTCCAGGACCTGTACCATGAGATCGGTGCCCTTATGATTGCCAACGACTACGGCATTTCACATATTACTGTGCGGATAGATCCCCGGGATGTGAAGGGTACGATCGACCAGGTAAGGAATACTTTTCTGGAGATTTTGCCCGGGTTTGAATTCTCCTACCAGTTCTATGATGAATACCTGGGCAGCATGTAACAGCAGGAAGAGAGACGGGCCGCCTCGTTAAGGGTCATTGCCCTGGTTGCAATTTTTATCTCCTGCATCGGCCTTTTCGGGCTTGCTGATTTCTCAACTAAAAGCAGGATAAAGGAGATCGGCATCCGCAAGGTGAACGGCGCTAAAATATGGGAGGTGATGACGATGCTGAATCTGGATTTTGTCAAATGGGTGGTCATTGCTTTTATTGTTGCCACTCCGGTTGCCTGGTATGCCATGAACCGCTGGCTGCAGAATTTTGCTTACAGAACCGATCTTAGCTGGTGGATCTTTGCCCTGGCAGGTCTGCTTGCTATGGGTATTGCATTATTAACGGTAAGCTGGCAGAGTTGGCGGGCAGCCAGAAGGAACCCGGTTGAAGCTTTGAGATATGAATAATTGGCTGTATAACTGCTATTGCCGCAGATACGGGTATCCCGGCGCGACCCGGTGGAGGCGCTTAGGTAAGAGTAAAGTCTGGTATAAACCGGCAGAATCAAAGAATTGTCAATATGCCGTTTTCGGAATCTTCAATAAAAGTTTTTATGATTTCAAGCCGTTCCAATATCAATTCATTTATTAACTGGGTGGTGCAATTACCCTTCCTTATCCAGA
>SLRB01000139.1 GCA_007131165.1 Bacteroidales bacterium
GTGCCTTATCTGCAGCTTGTTGACAGGAGCGACATCAGGAAGGGAATTACCGGGTTCAATGATCACCCTTTTTACTCTACAGGGTATGCCTCGCTTTTCAACTGTTTCGCATTCATGACAGAGACACTGGTTTACAAACCCTTCCCCGAAAGGGTGAAAGCGACCTATGAATTAATGAAGTTCCTGGTTGAATTTACATCGGCCAACTCAGCAGAGATTGCAGGGCTGAGGGAGGATGCTGCCGGATATACCCGGAAGAGGAAGGAGTTTGTTGTGGACTGGCGGGTGGACCGTCAGAGGTATGACAGGATCCTGTTCCGGGGGTATGAAACCGGTGAAGGGCGGGGTCCTGTTTCCGGGAGAAGCCTTATAATATATGATCACGACAGGAAATGGACGGATACGATACCATTTTACAACTATTTTTCTCCTGCGGTAACTGTTACTGCACCTGAGGCATATATAGTGCCGCAGGCCTGGCAGGAGGTTATTGAGAGGCTGGCTGTAAACGGTGTAGAGATCGGGTTTTTTGACAGAGACACCGTAATTGCCGTTGAGACATTGTATGTTGATGAATTTGAGACAGGCAGCCGGCCGCAGCAGGGACGACATCTGGTAACGATAACTGATAAGAGGCGTGAAGAAACGCACAGGCAGTTCTACCGGGGTGATGCATATATCAGGGTTGACCAGAAGTCCAACAACTATATCGTGCACATGCTTGAACCGTTTGCTCCTGCCTCATTTTTAAGGTGGGGGTTTTTTACTTCGGCCCTGGAGGCAGGTGAGTTTTTCTGGATATGGAGTTTTGAAGAGCATGCTCATGAACTGCTGCAAAGTGATCGTGAGTTGCGTGAAGCGCTGGAGGAGAGGGAAGAGGGCGATCCGGATTTTGCCGCCGATCATGCGGCTCGTTTGCAGTTCCTGTACGATCTTGTTACAAGCCAGTCGACCGAGAGGGGCGCAAATCTCTATCCCGTGGCAAGGGTGTTGAGATAGGTAACCGATTGCCGTGCAGAACAATAATCAATGGTTCAGTTCAGGACATTTCTTTGTTAACCGGACAATACATTGCTTTTTAAAGCGTTAGAAAGAGCAGTTTATGCACAATGAACCAAAAGGTGTTTTTTTTGTTTATTGTTCAGTAATAATCGATTAATTGCATGAAGAGGCTGCTCTCATTTCTGCTTATAGCTTCAACACTGGCATTGTTCTGGAACAATGCAGTTAACTGGCACTATCATCAGCTTCCCAACGGAATTGTAGTTGAGCATGCCCATCCTTACAGCAAGACGCCTGCTTCGCCCGGTACCCCTTTTGAAAAACACCATCACAGCGACTTTGAATACCTGATACTGGACCTGATTTATCACGGGACGCTTATAGTTTTGATGGTGGTGCTGGCACTGGTGGCATACAGGCAGCTGCTGATGCGCAACATACGCCTTAAACTGCCTGAAAGGGTTTACAGCAGGTATTACAGCCTGCCCCTGCTTCGTGGTCCTCCCCTAATTTAAACACAATCCTGGTTCCGGGACCTGGTATGGCTCTCTCCGGGTTTGCCCTGCCTGTGAAGTAAAATGAATAACTGTAGCCTCTGCTAAGGTCAGGGCCACTGCCGTAAGCTTTACCGGCAAAGTTTAAGATGTATATACGATAAATCCGTTGAAAAATATTATGAGAACAATAATAACTGTATTCACAGCATTTGCTGTATCACTTATAAGTTATGGCGCAACAGAAGATTACAATACCGATGCAAACGTGTTTGGCCATGTTGTTAGCGCTGAAGATGGCGAACATATACCTTTTATAAATGTTTTAATCGAGGGAACGAGGATCGGCACTATTACCGATGCCTCCGGCCATTACATGCTGACCAACCTGCCTGAGGGGAGGCATACCCTGGTTGTTAAGGGTATGGGGTATGAGCCTGCCTCAGTTGAATTTGAGATAAGTGCTAACCAGACTCTTGAGATTGATATTGAAGTTCACTATACGGGAATTGACCTGGAGGAGATTGTTATTACCGCTTCTCCTACAGCCAGCGGTTTCAGGTATCAACCGGACATGGCATACATCGGAGAAACACTCCAGAAAAGATCTGAGGTGTCGTTTGGCGAGATGCTGAACCATTCTCCGGGCATTGCCATGAGGTCGCTGGGTTCGTCGCCTGCAAGGCCCGTTATCAGGGGTATGGATGGCGACAGGATCCTTGTTCTTGAAAACGGGGAGAGGATGGGCGACATTTCTGAAACATCGGCTGATCATTCGATTGCACTTGATCCGCTTGTTGCCAGCAGGATTGAGGTGGTGCGCGGACCGGCAAGTTTGCTTTACGGGTCGAGCGCCCTTGGTGGGGTTATCAACCTTATGACAACTGATATACCCGACAGGTGGGATGCCGGATCATCGGGTGTGGTCTCACTGCAAGGGGCTACCATGAACAGGATGGGAGCAGGATTTGGCAGGTATACCTGGGGTAACGACGACTATGCCTTTACCGGAAGGATCGCACACAGGCAGTCCTCCGACATAAGGACACCTGACGGGATATTGCCGGGCACCTCGATGAACAATTACGACGGGGCTCTTGGTTTCGGGTTTGACCGGGGTGGCATTTTGGGAGGTTTAAGTGTTTCTGCAGCAAACCAGGTTTTTGAGATACCTGAGAATATTGACGACCCTGATGAAGGGGTAGAGGTCAGGATGCAGCGGCAGGCACTTCAGGGCCGCATGAACTTTGTGAATGAGGGATTTATGGACAGGGGGCAGGTCAGGTTCAATGCAAGCCGCATGTTTCAGCAGGAGATCGAGTATGAGTGGGAGGATGGTGTAATTGACGAAGATGTTGAGCTGGAATATGAGAAATATGCCTTCAGCTCCACCCTTACGCTGCAGCACAAACCATTCGAGTTTTTCGACAGGGGCGCTGTCGGGGTGAACCTGCATGGCCACAGGATGGATGTGGGTGGTGATGAGGCCTATACTCCTGGAGAGATGCGTTTTAATCTTGGTGTTTTTACTTTTCAGGAGATACCCCTTTCGTCAAAAATGCGGCTGCAGGCGGGGCTGAGGATTGATTACCAGCATACCGGGGCAATATCCAATGAGCTGTTCCCCGATATCAGCGCAAAAAGAAATGCTTTAAACTATACCGGCTCGATAGGGTTTAATCACAGGCCTGTTGAAGAGCTCGAGATTGGCGGACAGTTTGCGCGTTCGCACAGGAACCCCTCCGTTGAGGAGCTGTATGCCGACGGGCCCCACCTTGGAGCCGGGGTTTACGAGATCGGAAACAGCAACATCAAGGATGAGGTGGGACAGGGAGCCGACCTGTTTATTAGGTGGAATGACGGACCTTTTGATATCGAACTGGCAGGATTTGTAAATTACTTCAGAAATTATATAATTTTTGAACCTACGGACGATGTTGATCCTGCATCGGGGTTCCCGGTTTTCAGGTACCTTGGCGATGAGGCAAGGCTGATGGGGTTTGAATTGTCGGGTTCAGTCAGGCTTCTTGATAACCTTGAACTGGGTATTGGTGCCGATTATGTTGACGGACGCAGGTTTGCAAACGGGACCGAATACCTGCCGTTTATCCCTCCATTCAGGTTTATGACTGATATGGAGTATGATTTCGGGAGGGGTTGGATAGGTGCAAGGATGGTGTCGGCCGCCAGGCAAGGAAGGGTAGCTCCTGAGGAAGAGGCTACCGATGGTTATACTCTGCTTGGTTTTACGGCAGGATATCGCCTGACCGGCCCCGGACGCCATATAATCATTCTCAGGGTTGACAACATACTGGATCAGAGTTACCGGGATCATCTTTCACGTGTTGCCGAGAGGAATTTCCCTATGCCGGGAAGGAACTTCACACTGGCCTACAGGCTGTTTTTTTGAGAATGCATAAGTTACTTATATGCACGGCCGGGTGATTTGATCCGGAAGAGAGTTTAGAATTGATATAAATAAGCTGTGTTTAAAGGGCAATTCCGTCGCGGGGTTGCTCTTTTTATTGTTAAATTATTATAATTACCCTGTTTTAGGTATTGTCAGGCTTAAATTCTTGAATTATTTTTGCACATATCTGAAAATTATTTAATAATTAAGAGAGTCCGGTAAGAATATGCTTAAAAAAGGGTTTGCTCTGCTGTTGATACTTCCGCTCGGTTTCGTGTTGTTCAATAACACAGCCAACCGGCATGAGCACCAGCTACCCAACGGTATGGTCGTTGAGCATGCCCATCCGGTCAGTTCATGCTGTTCCGGGGAAACAAGCCATGATCATAACGATCTTGAGTTTCTGCTTTTATCTCTGATTTCGGATTCCCCTTTTAGTTCTCACCTTCCTGTTGTGTCTCCACTGTTTGTTCAGTATTTGGAGACCGAATTTAAGGCAGCACCGGTACAAATCGCCCACACTGGAAATTCCTGCAGGCTTTCACTTTTAAGAGCGCCACCCCCTTTCATAAACACCTGAAATACACATCGTTCAGGGTCGCGGTTGTATTCGATGATCAGACATAATGTCTCCTGAGCGGTATTGTGACCTGCAGATTAGTATAACCAACCAACCATGCTGAAAAAATGAAAATTATTTCAATATCATTAATATTATTATTTGTATTCAATGTTGTTAAATCCTTTCCGCCAGATATTGGTTTTGCATATGGAGAGGGGATAGTTCGCGGACAGGTTACCACGAAAGAAGAGGGTGAGACTGTACCTTTTATAAATATAATGATCGATGGTACCAGGATAGGTACCTTTACCGATGCAGCCGGATACTTTGAGCTTAAAAATGTACCTGATGGAGAAAATACCCTTCTGGTTAAGGGTATGGGGTTTGAAGTGGCAAGAATTGATTTCAGCATCAGCAGCGATGAAGAAATCAAAATGGATGTTAAGATAGAATACAAAGGGATAGACCTGGAAGAAATTGTGGTAACATCTTCCCCTACCGCACGCGGTTTTAGATATCAGCCTGATAATGTTTATCTTGGCGAGGATATTCAGAGGCGTGCTGAAATATCTTTCGGCGAAATGCTTGACGGCGAGCCGGGTATTGCAATGAGGTCGATGGGACCTACGCCGAGCCGGCCGGTGATTCGCGGACTTGATGGTGATCGCATTCTGATACTGCAGAATGGTGAGCGTATGGGAGATGTGTCCGAAACTTCTGCTGGACACGCCGTATCTCTTGATCCTTTGTCAGCCAGCAGGGTAGAGGTGGTCAGGGGGCCTGCAAGCCTTTTATACGGTTCAAGTGCCATTGGAGGGGTAATTAACCTGATGACTGCCGATATTCCTGATAACTGGGACGAAGGGGGATCAGGTGTTGTTTCAGCCCAGGGTGCTTCCAACAACAATATGGGCGCAGGTTTTGGCCGGTATACATGGGGTGCCGGGGACTGGGCTGCCAGCGGACGCTTCGGGTACCGGCAATCTGGCGATGTAATGTCGCCGGAAGGTATTATTCCAGGTACTTATATGAACAACTATGACGGTTCTCTTGGCTTTGGCTTCAGGAGCGGCAATTCAACCGGCGGGCTCAATTTTTCCATGGGCAGCAATACTTATGGTATTCCTGAAGAGCTTGATGATCCAAATGAGAGTGTTGAAGTGCGCATCAGGCAACAACAGATGCAGGGAAGGCTTAATTTCAGGGTTAGCGATTTCTTTGACAAGGCGCAGCTGCGTGTTAACGGCTCAAGGTTTATACAACAGGAGATCGAAATTGAGATTGATGATGGAGAAGTTGATGAGGATCTGGAAATAGAATTTGACAAGCTAAACATCAGTTCAACTCTGACTCTTCAGCACCGCCCTGCAGGCATATTTGACAGGGGGGCATTCGGTTTCAATATTTATGGCAGGGTTATGGATGTGAGTGGCGATGATGCCTTCACCCCAAATGAGGAGAGGTATAATATCGGATTGTTCACTTATCAGGAAATACCGCTTATCACACGTTTGCGGCTGCAGGTCGGGGGACGCCTCGACTTCCTCAGGGCGACCGCCCTTCCCAATGATTTCTCTGATATGAATGAAAGCCGGGATGCATTTGTTTATGCGGGTTCTGTTGGATTGAACTACAGGCCGGCTGAAACGGTTGAGATTGGCGGACAGGTGGCAAGGTCGCACAGGTATCCGATGCTTGAAGAACTGTTTGCCCATGGCCCGCATCTTTGTGCAGGATTATATGAAGTTGGAAGCATTGAACTTGACGATGAGATCGGTTATGGGACCGATTTGTTTGTGCGATGGGGCAATGGTGTTTTTGGAGCAGAGATTGCCGGATTTTACAATTACTTTAGCAATTATATCATAATGCAACCTACCGGCGATGTTGATCCGGGGTCAGGGCTGCCGGTTGTGGAATACCAGGGTGACCGGGCGAAGCTGCATGGAGGTGAGGCATCATTTTCCTGGAATGTTTCCCGGGGTTTAAAAACTGGTATGAGCATTGATTATGTGACAGGACGGCGCACAGGCAACGACACGGAATATCTGCCTTTTATGCCTCCTTTCAGGTTTTCCGGAACAGCTGAATATGATTACGGAAATGGTTGGGTAGGATCACGCCTTCGTGCGGTATCTTCCCAGAACAGGGTTGCTCCTGACGAGGAAGAGACCGAAGGTTACATGCTGTTGGGGTTGAATGCAGGCTACAGGCTAAACGGAGGAGGACAACATGTTATAATCCTCAGGGTTGAAAATCTTTTTAATGTGAGCTACAGGGATCATCTTACCAGGATTGAGGAGAGAAACTTCCCGATGCCCGGGAGGAACTTCAACCTGGCTTACCGCTGGTTCTTCTGACCTGTTCCTGAACCAAGGGCTCTTACTATCATTACCTTGCCGGTTTGTTGGGCATATGTGCACAACAAACCGGTTTCTGTTTGCAGGCACAGAACAATTACCCGCCTGCCCGAATACCAAATCCGGCTATTTCTTTGGCAGGAATCATTACATATAGGTATTGTTGTACCATTATGTGAGATATATTTTTGCCCATGTAATCAAATCATGATCAATATGCGTTTATCAATATTAATAAATTCACTAGTGGCTATTATGCCTTTTGTTATGGCGGGTGCAAATAATCCACCCGTTAATCTGGCTTACAATCAGGGCTACAATACTGAAATTGTGGAGAGCGTTTTGAATGCCAAGGTACCCGCTAAAGAATACACCTCGAACATATACGGGAGAGTTATTGCGGATGAAGATGGCGCTCCATTTGTAACAGTTTATATAAAAGGTACGTCTTACGGTACAGCTACAGATTCCGAAGGCTATTTCATGCTTGTGGACCTTCCTGCCGGAATACATACGGTCAGGGTTCAGGGAATCGGTTACAGGAGTTCTGAAAAGATAGTTGAAGTTGGTGATAACGAAGCTTCAGAGTTGCTGTTTGAAATTGAACGGGATGTGCTGCTTATGGAGCAGGTTATTGTTTCAGGCAGCCGTATAGGGCTGTTACAATACCTTCCAGGATCTGCAGGCAGTATAAACCGCCGGGACCTTCAGGCTATTTCCCCTCTTAGCGGTAATGAAGTGCTGAGATCGGTTACCGGCATTCATGTGGTCGAGGAGGAGGGAGCCGGGTTGCGTGCAAATATCGGGGTTCGGGGACTTGACCCTGACAAGAGCCGTAATGTGCTGATCCTTGAGGATGGCATACCTGTTGCACTTAGCCCTTACGGAGAACCTGAAATGTATTATACTCCGTCGATAGACAGGATGAGTGGTATCGAGGTACTCAAAGGGAGCGGTTCAATCTTATATGGTCCGCAAACCATTGGTGGAGTCATAAACTATATTACGGCCGACCCTCCGGTTGAGAGCTCCGGCTCTGTCCGGATCAGCGGCGGCCAGGGTGGATATTTTAGCGGACTGGCATCTTATGGCAATACCTACGGCAATACCGGTTTTGATATAAACTATCTCAGAAGGCAGGCTGATAATCTTGGGCCCACCCGGTTTGCTCTCAACGATATCAATGGTAAACTGCGTTTCAGCTCGTCGCCAAGGTCATCAGCAACAATCAAAATCGGCATTTATGATGAGGGATCAAATTCCACTTACGTGGGATTGACGCAGGCCATGTATGAAGCAGGCGGACATGATCATGCAATGCTTGCCCCCAATGATAACCTTGAGGTCAGAAGGTATTCGGCAAGCCTGAATCACAGATTCTCACCAGGCGACAATCTGCAGGTTACCACCATTGCCTACGGCTATACAACTACCCGTAACTGGCGAAGGCAGGATTTTACCTACAACAGTAATTCATCGGAGCTAACCGGTGATGTGTGGGGCGATAATTCTCTCCCTGGCGGGATGTTATATTTACGTAACAGCACCGGCAACAGGAACAGGCAGTTTGAGGTTGCCGGACTGGAGAACAGGGCAAGATATAATTACCGGGTACAAGGGGTCCAAAGCATCCTTGATGCCGGCTTAAGGCTTCATTATGAGAGGGCATACGAACAAAGGGTCAATGGTACAAGCGCCACCGCGGTCTCAGGCGATCTCAGGGATGATGAAATACGCACCGGACATGCTTTTAGCACATGGCTTCAGAACAAGGCCTTCCTGAATGAAAGGGTCTCGCTTACTGCTGGTTTGCGGACTGAGATGCTTAATTATGAGAGGAATATCCTCAGGAGCAGCTTTGAGGATGTCTCCATTATCAACAACACCTCTGTTACGGAGCTGATACCTGGTGCCGGAATAAACTATAATTTCAATGAGCGAAACGGGATTTTTGCCGGTATACACAGGGGTTTTGCTCCACCGAGGATCAAGGATGCCATAAGCAGCTCGGGTGAGGATATGCAGCTGGACGCAGAGAGGAGCTGGAATTTTGAGCTCGGTGCACGAACGGGACTTGAAGGTGTTGCGCGTTTTGAAACGACCCTCTTTATGATGGATTTCTCCAATCAGGTGATCCCTGTATCGGAGTCCTCGGGGGCTCAGGGGACCGGCTACATAAATGCGGGGAGCACACGACACACCGGGGCAGAAGGAGAACTGGTATTATATCTGTCGCAGGTGACAGGGCTGCCGGGTGAGCTTACTGCCGGGGTTAATTCTACATTTACCCGGTCCGTGTTCAGAGGCGACAGGTTTGTGGTTCAGCGGATCGCTAACGGACCGGTCGATGATACGGTATTCGTAAATATCAAGGGGAACCGGACTCCATATGCGCCGGCAGTTACCTCCTCAGCTTTTATTCAATACCAGGGCAGAAATGGTTTTGGTGCCAGGATCGGTGGACAGTTCACAGGTAGTCAGTACAGTGATGTACTTAATACCGGAGCAGTTGGAGATTGGTTTGACCGGGCCCTGAACGACCCTGATTATAATTACCTCCAGGCCAACGCAAACGGAAGATTAGGTGAGATTCCCGGTTTCATTGTGATTAATGTGGCCGCGTGGTATGACCTGCCTAACGGTTTGACCCTGAATCTGAATGTCAAAAACCTTCTTAATGAAAGATATATAGCATCAAGAAGGCCTCAGGGAATAAGGGTAGGGCTGCCCCGCATGTTTAATGCCGGGATGGCATTCAGCTTCTGAATCAGGAGTGACCCGGTTGAGGCTATCAATAATCTGCGTGATACACGGCTGATATTTTCCTGGACAAACGGAGTGAGTTGCCTGTGCAGCCTGGTGCTGCAAATTTCAGGGTGGTTCTTACCGCCCTGATTTTGCATGTTCTATAGCGTCTTCAATGGCAAGTGTGAAAAGCTCAGTTGTTTCCAGTCCGATTGCCTCTGCCTGTTGTGGAATGATGCTGGTATCGGTCATTCCCGGTACGGTGTTGACTTCAAGGAAATAAAATTTCCCCTCATTGAGTATGTAATCAATCCTCACTATCCCGCGGCAGTCCACGATATCATAGATCATAGAGGATATTGACTGGCACTCCCCGGTGAGTTTTTCATCTATCCGGGCAGGAGTTATTTCGTCAGCCTGCCTGTTGTACTTTGCCTCAAAATCAAAGAACTCGTTCATGCTCACTATTTCGGTTAACGGAAAAAGTATCTCCCTGTCCCTGCTCTTGAACACCCCTCCGGTCAGCTCGGTGCCTTCTATGAACTCCTCTATGATGACCTCGTTGTCCTCCCTGAAAGCTTTAAGCACTGCATCTTTTACCTGTGACTTTTCAGTGACCCGGGTGACCCCGAAACTGGATCCCCCGTTGTTGGGTTTGATAAAACAGGGTAGTCCGATCTCCGTGGCTATTTTATACGGGTCAATCTTGTATCCTTTCCTGACCAGCATTGCTTTTGGTGATATAATCCCGAAATTGTTGAGGAACCCCTTGCATATGTATTTGTTGAATGTGAGGGCCGATGCAAGAACACCACAGGTCGTATAAGGCATCCCGATCAGGTCGAAATAGGCCTGCAGCTTTCCGTCCTCCCCAGGTGTCCCGTGAATAGCCATGAAAACGCAGTCAAACTTTGTTTTTTTACCGTCCTGCATTACCGAGAAGTCGTTCTTGTCAACTTTCTGCCCTGGCTCGTCGAGTGTCCCTGTTATCCATCTATTACCCCTGATTGTTAACAAAAAAGGGTTGTACCGGGTTTTATCGAGCGATTTAATAATATTGGATGCGCTTTCTACCGATACGACATATTCTGATGAGTCACCTCCGGCAACAATGGCAATGTTTTTCTTCATAAGGAAATTCAGTTGGTGGTTGTTATGGCAAATATATAAAAACAGTATAATTAAGGTACCCGGCTCACAGTTCCTCTCTGCCTCCTGTGTACTTCCTCCATTTTTCAATGAGCTGATGCATGTCATCCGGCAGCTCTGTTTCAAACCACAGCTCATTGCCCGTTGCAGGGTGTTTAAAACCCAAAGTTCTTGCATGCAGTGCATGGCGGGGAATTATCTTGAAACAGTTTTGAACAAATTGTTTGTATTTTGTAAAAGTAGTGCCACGCAGTATTTTATCGCCGCCATATCTGTCATCATTGAAAAGGGGATGGCCGATGTGCTCCATATGTACCCGTATCTGGTGGGTTCTGCCGGTTTCCAGCCTGCATTCAACATGGCTTATATAGCCCAGATCCTCAATCATCCGATAATGGGTCAGAGCAGGTTTTCCCTGGGAACAATCGGGAAATACATCCATTCTCATTCTGTCTTTGAGATGTCTTCCTATATGCCCTTCTATGCTGCCTTCAGCCGGTTCGGGGCTGCCCCAGACTATGGCATCGTAAACTCTCCTGGTCTTCCTTTCAAAAAACTGCCTGGCCAGCCGGTTCATGGCTATTTCAGACTTGGCCACTACAAGCAGTCCGCTGGTATTTTTGTCAATCCTGTGTACCAGTCCGGGACGTAACTCTCCTGATTTGAAAAGGGGCATATCTCTGAATTTCCATGCAAGCGCATTCACCAGGGTGCCTGTATAGTTTCCGTGTCCCGGATGCACCACCATACCGGCCTCCTTATTTATAACTATAAGATGATCATCTTCATAAACTGCCTCAAACGGGATATTTTCTGGTATAAGCTCGACTTCCCTGGGTGGGTGTGCCATAACAATTGTTATGATATCGCCCGGGCGAACACGGTAATTTGGTTTTACCGGTATGTTGTTAACGAGTATGTTGCCTGCTGCTGCTGCATTCTGGATCCGGCTCCTGGATATGTTCTCAATACGGTTTACCAGGAATTTGTCTATTCTGAGTAACTTCTGACCCGGATCTGCTTCAAACCTGAAATGTTCATACAGGTCAGCTACCTCGTTAAGCTCTTCGCCGGACAAATGTTCACTCATATATAAGCTTTAGGGTGTTATAAGGATTTTTGTTGTTTCATGGCTTCCATCCAGGTATTCGGTGCGTAAAAAATATATTCCCGGCAGGAAGCGCGAGACATCAATACTGCTGGTTTTGCCATCAGCTTTGTAGATAATTTGCCCTGAACTGTTAATAAGGCTGAAAGTGATATAACGGCGATCTGTTTCCTTACCTGTATCAATGTAGATAATATCGCTGGCGGGATTAGGATAAACACTGATGGACTGATGTTTTGCCGGATTGGTAACAGAAAGAGGAGGATCGCCCTCCCCAACAACAGGCCTTATCATAAGAGATCCTTCAAATGATGAGTTTTTCCAGTCGCCGTAAATATTATAAAATATTCTTTTACGGTTATTTCTGTTTATGTCAAAACCAATATTCAGGAACTCTGTTGTAGTCTGTATTATGCCTACATAAAAAACCTGTGAAACTGGTACGGCTTTATCCAGGTGGTATGTATGGAATTTGTTGAGTTCGTCCTCATATTCCGGCCTGAGGCCTTCCTGTGAATAGATCAGGTTGCCGGGCCTGCCGTTATTGTCATCCCAAACTGCAAGGTTAAAGTATTGCCTGGAGGCCTGGTCAAGTGACTGGTTAAAATATATTTTGATAGCTCTTAAAGTGTCCGGCCTGTATGCCCTGAAACGGCATGCGATCCTGGCATTCTCTGTCCCTCCCCCTGAAAGCCCGTAGCCGTTCTCTGCGGTTCCGTCGTCAAGGGCAAAATAATTACCGAAGTGCTGATAATACACTACTGTATCGTTATTTCCGGGCTCCAGCCCATCTACAGTTATCCATGCTTTTATCCTGAAAAGTGCAGAATCATTACCAGACGAGGTGAAAGACCAGGTGAGGTCAGCATCGAAATCATGAACCTGACCGGGCCCGATAGTTGCGGCCCCACCTGAGAAGGTATGGGCGGTCCTGTTATCGTAAACATCGTAAATTGAAAAATTTCTCTGCAAATTCCATGAGATATTGTCATTATTGCGGTAGCTAACGGGAACAACCGACCCCATTTCGGCAATCCTCCCTGCCTGAAACTGACTCCATGGCATCGCTTCGTAATTGTTAAGAACCGATCTTACTGGCCTGGTGAAAGCAACATCGCTGAATATGGTGTCAGCATGTGATCTTCCCTTGTTCAGGTAGACGTAATCGACATGCCAGTGATCGGAATTCCCCATTGTGCCCGGATTATGGCGGTTTTCGGCTATGCTTGCTATGTTGCTGAATCTGAACCGGAAACCATCCTGCAGGAATGAGGTGTCGGTAACAGGCAGCATTACCAGCCTGAATTCATGCAGGCTGTCACCCGGAGCCGACCACACTACCTTCCAGTTATCATTCGAGGGTGAATAGAACTCAACTCTTAATGAGTCATGGGGCTGGGGCATGTCTCCACGACCCTGTGGCTGGTAAAAGAAACTGAGATATATACTGTCGGAGGCAGGGTAAGCCAGGTTAACCGGCCGGCAGGTGAGCCTGTCAGCCAGAAAGGGCCAGGTTGTAGCGTGATCGTACAATGCTCCTGTATGGTCAATTGCATCGAGCGTGGCAACATTCACTGAGACAGGATTTACCGGATAATCGCTGTTAATAAAGACATACATGTCGCTCCAAATGCGGTTGTCCGGGAAAACATCAGAGCCAGAAAAATCATCGAAAAACGGAAGTTCCAGCGAGCCCTGATCCGATTTTAGCAAACGATGTTGTCCGTACATTTTCCTGACCGGACTATTTACTTCCAGACCGGTCAGTATCTCCTGTGACCATGCATGGGTGCATGTAAGGAGCAGGATAAGGCTACCATATGATAGTGTCTTCGTCATCAGGATCAGGCATCAGTATATCCAGTGTATCCAGTGTGTCCAGTGTATCCGGCACGGGAAGCAGGGTTGAATCGACCGACATCCACAGGTCAATTATCGACCCGAGTCTTATCTGCAGGTCTTCTGAATATTCGGGCCTTTGCCTCCAGACAAATGCGTTAAGTGAATCATCGGCATTTTTTACAGTTGTGTCGTACAATGTTGCTCCAAGGTTGAGAGACGCTTCAAGGATCCTGCTTCTTGCTTCCTCTTTGTTCAGGTAGAGCAGGTCTGGAACGTAAGTTGTACGTGTACTTAACCCTTCACCGAGCACAAGGTCGATAGTTTCACCCCGGACAATCAACTCCCCCGGCTCAATATCATCGCCCTGGTATTGCTGATTGAGAACATTATTCATGGCAATGTCAGGCACATAGATCAGCCTTCCTACCTCAAGCCCGTGGGTCTCAAGAATTGCCCTGGCTTGTCTCAGCGATACGCCCGTAACATCCGGCATTGCAACCTGTTCCGGGTTCATGGCGTTTATCGTCAGGAATATTGTACGGTTCTCCTTTACCCTGAAGTTTGGCGGGGGGTTTTGATCTATAACAGTACCTCTTGCTTCGTGACTTATAAATACAGAATCGGCAACTTGATGCCGCAGCCTTCTGGCATCTGTCACCATTCCGGCCTCCTCAACTGTAAGGCCCCTTAGATCAGGCACTGCATAAGCCTTTCCGTGCCTGGTGTAGATGTTCAATCCCACAAAAATGGTAATTGCCACCAACACCGATATGCCTGCAATGATTGCAATGTGTTTCCAGAACACCCTGCTCATCAGGAATTTTAAAATGTCCTTCATTCGTATAAAGTATAGTTAGCAGCCATGATAACAATATGTTACAAATTCATGGCACAGATAATCTGCTTTTCAATCAATGAAACCCTCATGGTTTGTTCATGTTATTTTGTCTGACGCAGTATAATGCGGGGTTCATCAAGTTATTTGTATCTTTTTCTTTTATCATCTGAATTGAAACGGATAGCTTTAATTACTATTATGTACCGGCACAATTAATTATACCCAACATCCGGGGGCTGTTTTATTGAAACCTTACTGACATTCGGGAAACCGGATAAACCCGACTGGTCACTTCTGAAACATAAGGTTATTAACAGCTTCGATATTTACAGGGTTGCAGATATCTTTTGCCTCGCCGGTATAAAGGTAATCAATCCTGTCCTTGTATCTCTCGGTAATCTTCCCTCTAACTATCTTAAGGGTGCTGTTGAGCAACTGGTTACTTTCCGTAAATGCTTCCTCGAGAATTCCAACCGATGCCGGAAGCCAGCGTTGTGGAAACATTTTCTCATACTTCCTTCCTATCCTGTATTCATTCAGCTCCAGCTCTATCAGTTTAAGCATGGCTATCTGCCCTTCTCTTGTCTCAGGCTTAAGGTTCTTTTCTTTCAACCATCTTTTTAGTGCCTCTTTATTGGGTACGATCAGGGCTACGGTGTATGGATTCTGGTTGTTGTAAAGCATGCATTGGTCAATAAACGCCGACTGACCTGTAAAAGCTTCTTCTATACCTTCGGGACTGTATTTTTCGCCATCGTCTGATATAAGGAGACTCTTGAAGCGCCCGAGAACATAGAGGAAACCGTCTTCGTCAATGTATCCCATGTCGCCGGTGTAAAGCCAGCCGTCAACTATTGTTGATGCAGTGGCTTCCTCATTTTGCCAGTAACCCTCCATTACATTCTCGCCTTTTACAACTATTTCTCCTTTTTCGCCCGTTGGCAACTCATTTTTATCCTCATCGCAAATTTTCAATTCGATATCGCTTACAAGATAGCCTGATGAACCTAATTTGTGCTTTCTTTCTGAGTTGGATGAAATTATGGGTGATGCTTCCGAAAGGCCATATCCCTGGAACATTGGTATTCCAAGTGCATAGAAAAATCTTTGTAGTTCAATATCGAGCAGGGCTCCTCCGCCGATAAAGAATTTTAGCCTGCCTCCGAAATTTTCCCTGACCTTTGAGAACAAAATTTTGTCAAACAAAGCCACGAGCGGTTTGAGCAGTACTCTCATACCCCGGCCCTTGTCCCATCCTGTCCCGTTGTATTTATAGGCAACACCCAGACCCCAGTCAAAAAGCTTTTTGGCAACTTTGCCTTTTTGCCTGACACCGGATTCAATATTCTTCCTGAAATTTTTGGCAAGAGCAGGAACACTAAGAAGGAATACAGGCCTGATCTCTTTTATGTTTTGCGGGATATTCTTGAGAGTCTCCATTGGTGTTTTGCCGACCTGGATCGATGCCATGCTGGCACCACTTGATATCAGTGTATAAATACCCGCGGTATGAGCAAATGCATGGTCCCATGGTAAAATCAGCAGTGTGGTATACCATTCGGGAACATCCATGAGGCTTCTCGCCTGCTCAACGTTAGCTGTGTAATTGCGGTGGGAAAGAATGATACCTTTTGGATCTGCTGTTGTGCCGGAGGTATAGCAGATATTTGCATAATCATCTCCTTTTATAGATTTCCATGAGCTATTAAGCTTTTCGGGGTCTGCATCAAGCATTTTCCTGCCAGACTCCCTTATGTCGCTGTAAAGAATATCCTTTTCATCCAGTTGTTCAGGCTTGTCCAGTAATATTACCTTTTCCAGTCCCGGAAGCTCGTTTTTAAGGTCCTTTAGTTTATGTGCCTGCCCCTCCGAAACTATTATCATTCGTGTTCCGGAATGTTCAAGCCGGAACTTAATCTCAGATGCGTCTCCAAGCTTTACTGATAGCGGTATGTTTATGGCACCGGCGTAAAGAACAGCCAGTTCTGAAATGACCCAGTCGTTTCTTCCCTCAGAAAGCAATGCAATGCGGTCACCCTTTTCAATACCGATGCTGATAAGTCCGGCTGCAAACTCTGTTACGGCCTGCCGGATCTCCTTGTAAGTGGTACTTTTGTATTTATCTGTGGTTTTTTCGAGCATCAGTGGGTTGTCTCCGTATTTTCTGACACTCTCCTCAAAAAGTTCAATTATTGTCTGCATAAAAGAATATTTTTTTTGGTTCTTATTTTCAGTTGGCAACGTTTTATGCAAATACTTTAGCCGGTTTCTATACCGACAAATGTAGATGAAATTTTTTTATTTGAATTTTCCATCTTGAAAATACTCAACAAATCATTGGGTATAGCATGGAAAATCGACCAAGTCAATTTTCCATCTTGAAAATACTCAACAAATCATTGGGTATAGCATGGAAAAATTTACCCGGTCAGAATGAATAAATCAGACCGGCATTGATACGATCCTGACATTTTTGACATTAATATTTTTTCATATAATAATTTTGCCATATTTTTGATTAACCAAAATCAAACCTAATGCAAAAACTAA
>SLRB01000203.1 GCA_007131165.1 Bacteroidales bacterium
CCGGACTGCCGGACAAGAATCTCAGGGTGTATCCTTCACCTTCTTTATCTATATTGATATTGTCGAAAGTGGCTGTTCCGCTTTGTATATCTACCTGTGTGGTGCCTCCTATTACCGCGTCGCTGCCGGGTGAACCGTCATTTTCAATTGTAACTGTTACAAGCTGTTCCGAGTCAAGTCCGGCGGCTGATACATTATCGAATTCATCCAATGTTATGACCTCAATGGTTCCCAAATCTGCAGGCTCATCATCATAACTTCCGTATACTGTTGCTGCAGGTTGCTGGCTTATCTCAAGCTTATAAGCTTGTGCAGGTTCCACCGGAACCTCCGTATCCTGTTCCTCCAATATAGTTGCAATATCAACGGTAAGGATATGGCCGGGATCAGAAATGGCCAGCTTAAGTACAACACCCTCAAGTGTAGCTTCGACACCTGAAAAGCTTACAGACTGGTTATCATATACAACACCGTCTTCCAAAAGCCCTTCCGTCACTATATCACTGGTTACAACCACCGAATATGTGCCGCTTAGACCAATGCCTTCAACACTGTAAGCATTGGTAATGTTGATATTAAAAGGTTCTCCGGCAGTTTGTGTTCCGGGATCGGTGATATCAAAGCCGGATAGATCAAAATCCCTGAGAAACGGATAGCTTTCATCTTCAATAATGTTCCAGATGCTTGTGAAATTCCATCCCGAAAAAGTTGCTTGCTTTCTCATATCTGCCGTGGTCTCACCTGCTCCGCCAGCACTTCCGGCTTGTCCGGAGGCCTCGGTGTCCCAGTATGAGGAAGTGACAGTACCAGCATTTGTTGTTCCGACATAACCAACCAGTCCCCCCACTTCAGAAACATTTTCATTAACGGTCACCTGCCCGGCCGAGTAGCTGTTTTCAACCAATCCCATTAAAGTAATGCATCCCGCAATACCTCCGACACGTTGGGCCTGCCCTGAAGAGGGTTCCACGGTAACAGAACTAAGTGAAAAACTATTTAAAATCTCACCCTTCTGATTACACCCTGTAAGTCCGCCAAACTTTTGATTATCTGATCCGTTTCCGGAAAAACTGACCTCAACATTTGCAAAGCTCTTACTGATTACAGGTCGTCTGCCGCTGGTGGCACCTTCAATATAACTGTTATTGGACCCTACCAGTCCGCCAGTCGCGGCATCACCTGTAACGGATCCACTTAAGACGTAACAGGATTCAATCAATGTATTTTCACTGCCGGTTACACGTCCCACCAGCCCGCCGGTCCCGCGTGCGCCTTTTACATCAACATCCTCCAAACGAACATTTTTAATCGATACGGGCTCGACTTCATTATCATCAATCGGCCCGATATGTCCAAAAAGTCCTACATTATCAGTGGTTGGCCGGTCAATTGTAAGTCCGCTGATTGTATATCCTCCTCCGTCATAATGGCCATGAAAAAATGTTGTATTACCTATCGGGGTCCATCCCTCACCCTCAAACCAGCCAGATGTACCGGAGGCATCAATATCGGCAGTCTGTATAAAATGATGACCCCATCTTGATTCATCAGCAGCGATCCAGTAAAGATTTTCAAGGGATGCTATCTGGTATGGGTTTCCTGATGATCCGTCGCCAACAGCGGGTGCTGTCGCGGTCTGTGCATGGATGCTCGTGCTGATGATCAGGGCCAGGGCCATTGAAAGCAAAAGCCTGGTTGACAGATTGTGTTGTGTAATTATATGTGCAAGTGAGTAGAGTTGCTTCATGTTGTTGAGCTTTTTGAAAGCCTGTTATGCGGTTTTGTGGGGAATGGTCGCCGGACCGTTCAGGGACCGGCGGGGTATGCGGGCCACTGCTCTTGCCAATGACTATTTACACAAAACTTTAACTACTAAAAATACATTATTTTATCAGACCACTATGATCAGGCCGGTAATTTTTTGGCGAATTTACAAAATCCGGTAATCAATTAACGAAATTACCTGATAAAAAGTTACGGCAAACTTCTGTAACGAAAGAGAGTAGCTTGAAGAATATCAGAATTTTTTTTTCATTTGTCGGTGTGCAATTCTTAATAAAAAAAAAATCATATACTTTTGACGCTGCACTAAACAGGATTAATCAACATGAACGTACTTATTCTTGGCTCCGGAGGGAGAGAGCATGCGCTGGCATGGAAAATTTCACAAAGCGAACTGCTTGATAAATTGTTTATTGCACCCGGTAACGCGGGTACGCTGGCCCACGGGCAGAATGTAAGCCTGCAGGTCAATGATTTTGAAGCGATTGGTGATTTCTGCCTCGAGAACAAAATTGAGATGGTGGTGGTGGGGCCGGAGGAACCGCTTGTAAGGGGTATTAAGGATTATTTTGCCGGCACGAGAGACCTTTCTGACAGCATCGGGAATGGCGACGGCAAGAGCAGGGGCGACGGCGTGGCCGGCCTGAAAGTGAATGGCGGGAAGAAGGGACAGAATAAGAAGGGTAAGGGTTCGGGCAGTAAACTGGCTCACATTGCAGTGATAGGGCCTGACAGTGTGGGGGCGCTGCTGGAGGGGAGCAAGGCGTTTGCGAAGCAGTTCATGAAGAAATACGGCATCCCCACGGCCAGGTACCTGCCTGTTACCAGGTCTACCATCGGCGAGGGGCTGGGTTTCATGGAGACCCTGAAACCTCCCTATGTGCTGAAGGCGGACGGACTGGCAGCCGGGAAAGGGGTGCTTATAATTGACAATCAAAAAGAGGCTGAAAAGGAACTGAAAAGCATGCTTGAGGGCAAATTCGGCGATGCGAGCTCCAGGGTTGTGATTGAGGAGTTCCTCAGTGGCATTGAGCTGTCGGTCTTTGTGCTGACTGACGGGAAGGACTACCTCATGCTGCCTGAGGCGAAAGATTACAAGCGCATTGGCGAGAACGACACAGGCCCCAATACCGGGGGCATGGGCTCGGTATCTCCGGTGCCTTTTGCCGGCAGGGAGTTCATGAAGAAGGTTGAGGAGAGGATCATTAAACCCACTATCGGGGGACTGCATAAGGAGGGTATAGACTACAGGGGCTTCATATTCTTTGGCCTTATCAATGTTGAGGGCAATCCTTTTGTGATAGAATACAACGTGAGGCTGGGAGACCCCGAAACTGAGGCAATAATACCGCGAATTAAAAACGACCTGCTGGAACTGCTTTTAGCCACCGGCAAACAGGAGCTGAGCCGTCATAAGACCGATATCGACACGCGGGCAGTGGCCTCGGTGATGCTGGTTTCAGGGGGGTACCCGGGCGATTATAAAAAAGGGCTGGAAATAAGCGGCTTGGAAATGGCTGCTGCAGAAACCGTGAAGAATGTAACCCCGGGAGGCGAGACCATATTATTCCATGCCGGCACCAAAGAGGATGATGGCAGGGTGGTGACCAACGGGGGCAGGGTGCTGGCCATAAGCTCTCTTGCCCCGGATATGAAGGCAGCCCTTGATAATTGTTACAAAACTGCTGAGCTTATAACCTTCGACAAAATGTATTACAGGAAAGATCTCGGAAGTGACCTGCTATAGTCACTGAAGATTTTAAGAAACACTGTACCCGGAAACTATAAAGGGAAATTACATAATATATCCTGATGCTTCTCAGAATTTTAAAGTATAACACCACTACAGGATACCTGCTTATCCCCCTGCTGGCAATTTTAGCCTGGCTTCCCTCTCTGATGGCAGATTCCTACCAGCAGATGGCTTTCGACTATATACCAATGCCGGGTTACAAGCTACTGGCAAACTACCTGCCTCACCATTCGCTCCTCTCAAAGATACTGGCTTTGATAATGGTAACGGCTGCGGGATTTTACCTGATCAGGATAAATAACAAATACCTGCTGCTGCAGGAAAGGACACTATTGCCGGCCTACTTTTTCGTGTTGATAGTAAGCAGCCTCAGTCCGCTCCACAGATTCCACCCGGCACTGGTAGCGATGCTCTTCCTTGTGCCCGCCATCGAAAAGCTTCTCGATTCCTACAAGGCTGAAAGACTCAGCTATAAATATTTTGAGGCATCTTTCCTGATAGGGCTTGGAAGCCTTTTTTACTTTAACATTATATGGTATGTGATACTCGTATGGTTGGCGCTCCTGATACTAAGGCCGGTGATCTGGCGTGAATGGGCGTTCAGCATATTGGGTGCAGCCACACCCTGGTTCTTCCTGGTGGCGGGGGACCTGCTGATTAACGAGAATGCGTCATGGAGCACTGCCCTGGTTACTGCCAATTTTGCCATGCGCGATGTTTATGACTTCATGCACCTGCCTGAGATCATCTATTTCGGTTTCCTGCTCCTGGTGGTACTGTTCGCGAGCAGGAGAATGGCCGGTTCGATGGGTGCCATGAAGGTTATAAGAAGAAAAATTTTCCTTCTGTTCTTCTGGATCTTCGCTTTGGGGGTTACTGCTTACATGCTGCTGAATACCGCCAACATCGAGATGGTAGTCCCCACTACACTGCCGGTAGCATTCCTTTTAAGCCATTACCTCCTTTCCAAACGGAAAGGCCTATGGCCAAACATGATACTGTGGCTTATTCTTGCGGGAACGATGTTACTGGTATGGAGGCCCTGGCAATAGAAGTACGGGGCGTCATAATCGTTTGACATACGACAGTATCCCTACTGCCGTTCCGGCCCGTCCATCCTCAAAGGAGATGAAGATGTGATATACCCCGCTACTCTGTATCTGGATGTCAAAATAATTATAGAACTCGCCGGTCGTTTCAGAATAATTGCTTCCTATAAGGCCCCTGTTGTCGTACAACTGGATTATGCCCCTTCCGGAGGATGTTTCCGAATTGCAGATTGCGATCCTGTACTGGGTGTTCCTGTTCAGGACCATTGAATACCTGGCAACAGGAGCCTGATGCCCGGGTTCGGCTGCATCAAGGTCGACCTGAAAATCGCGGAGATAAGTAGCATCGCCTATCTGCCCGGCGCAAATATTTACAAGCTGCTCAAGTGTTTGAGAACTCAGGGGAGTAACCGCGGCAACAAGAAAGAATATTGCTATAAGTCGTCTCATCCGGCTAAAGAATTATATTGTTGCGTATAGTTTGTACTTTTTCCGTTATGTTCCTGATCTGCTGCTGATCAATGTTTACATGGCTGCGCTGGTTCTGGACAATCATAAGCATACCGTCGCGCTCAACAGCTTTCGGCTCTTCTACCTCATACACTATCTCAACCTTGTCATACTCTTCTTTCATGCTCTTAAGCATCTCGATCAGAGGTGCGAAGCCCGGGTGCGAAGCCTGATGTGCCTGCAGCACAATCAACATCTCGTTGAGTATCAGCTTCTGCTCGCCTATGCGCTCATGAAGATCATCATCGGGCTGGTTTTCTGCGGCATGAGTCAGGAGTGAAAGGCCTTCTATCCATACTCCAACTACAATGGCGGTACTCAGATGAGCCAACTGCGACTTTCGGAGATGCTCATCTGTGCGGTTATAGCCCTGCATGAAGCTCAGCGCAAACATGCTGGCACCTGATTGTGACAGGGCGAGATGTTGTATATTTTCAAAATCAAAAAACTGGTTTACCTCGAGACTGGAAGCTGCATCCTTCAGTGCCGAAACATAGCCGGGCACAGGATTGGTTTCTCCGTACATGGTAAGGTATCCCATCCCGGGGCCAAGAACTCCCATTAATACTGCATTACCAATGTCGGTGCCAGGCTGGTGAATTTCCCCTGCCGGCACCAGGAATTTGCCATGGTAAGGTACACCGAGATCATTTATCAAAGCGGGTATCTCGACGATAGAGGCAAAATTGTAAATGACCTCACTTAGAAGCTCATTATTTATCCCGGCCGCCTCACCGGAGATACCGGGCCTGGTTGCCTCATCTCCTGCAACACCTGTATCATTACCGGTACCCGATCCTCTCTCCTGCCCGCAGGAGAGGGCAAGAAGGGTGAGCAGCATAAAAACAGAGGCCTTTTTCAGCATAAGATTGACTTTGAATGCAGCAAAAACAAAAATAAAAATTAATTCGGATTATCCCGACCCAGAAGTGCAAAAGTGTTCAAGAAATTATTCTTATTCCGGAAGAGATCGGGTCTATAAGCGTCAGCTTTTGTACTTTACACTGTTATTAGTGATAAGTGCTCAGCGCCCTGATTCTTTTTTCCGGCTGCCTGAAAACCTGCCTGCCAGCCAGCGTGGCAACATAACTGCACCTATAAAAAGGTAGGGGTAATAACTTACAAGGCGCCAGATCAGTGCCATAACCACCGGGAAGCCAACAGGAATGAAATCGCCCAGGTACCTGGTAAACACAAACTCTGCAAAACCGCTGCCTCCGGGAGTTGGGCTCACCAGCATCATGATCCACATCACGAGCTGCCGGGCAAATATCAGGATATGATCCATGAAGTCGAACACCCGCACGTTAAAGAAAAAGGCGAGCAGCAGGAAGTTCACTACCCAGTACCTGGCAGTCCACGAAAAAAAGGTTGCTGCAAAGGCTTTCAGCCAGAAGCCGGCCGACCTGGTCTTAAACACCCGTGAGGTATTTATCAGGTCGGTGCCGGTTTCATGCATCTTATACCTCCACTTCCTGATGAAAGGCAAACGGAAGATCCAAAGCAACATCCATTTCAGCCCCCTCGGATTGACAAACAGGCCGTAAGCCACAAGCAGCACGAACAGGAACTTGACAGTATAGCCTATCGTGGCAAAGTAAAAAAACTCGTTTGTAAATGATACTACCTCCTGCCCCGGCTCAACACCTATGGCAAAAAGGGTGCTGCCCGAGACAAGCAGGATAAGCAAAGGAAACATAATGATGAAGTAGAGCTCATCAAGAAAAGAGGTAGCCATGACGACAGCTGTGCTTCGCCCAAAACTAAGTCCCTCCCGGTTGACGAAAAACACGGCAACCCCTGTGCCCCCGATAGCGCTGGGGGTGATTGCCGAAGAGAACTCCCAGAGCATTATTACGTTGAAGCACTGGCGCCATGAGAAATCGCCTTCACTTAGTATGCGCAACCTGATAATGTAACCCAGGTCGCGTATTATCATCATAAGGAAGGCAACGGCTATCCAGAACAACGAGTACCAGGTGAAACTAATAATACTGAAAAGGTCGACATCTACCTCACGCTGCAGCAGGTACACAACGACCGCCAGTCCGATTATGATCGGGTAAATGATCTTGCGGACATGCTTTTTGGTTATTACCTCCTCGTTCTCTTTCCTCTTCTGTGGCATTACCAGGGCAATGATTTTTTTAAGAACGTAAAAGTATTAATTCTTATGATTTTTTTCCTGTGCTGATACCTGAAATTAAAATTATGTTATCTTAGCATCTGGAGGGAATGACACTTTGAATAATTCCGGGACGTAACACCCGTAATCCCGGGATTAATCAAATATGGCGTGTATTCCGGGTAACAGCCTCCTGACAACATCGCGTGATAATTAAAAACAATGACCCATGGAACTGAAACAGGCAATAGAGAAAAGGTCAAGTATAAGGACTTACAAGCAGGATCCTGTTCCGCCGGAGGACCTGAAAGAGATGGTAAGGCTCGCCAGCCTGGCACCCAGCGTTGCCAATTTCCAGCCCTGGAAATTCGTTATTGTTACTAACAAGGACCTGATGCGGGATATGGCAAGAAAGGTTGCACGGAAAATTGAAGAAATACCTCCGAATGAATCGAGAGCTGCAAAGAATGTTAAATCGCAGGTTGAGTGGTTCGCTACATTTTTCCAGGATGCACCGGCTGTTATTGCCGTAGCGATGGAACCATACGAATCGGTTCTTGAAAAAGGAGTGGTGATCGATCACGACGAGATAAACCGGCAACGGAACTACCCCGATTTCCAGAGTGCAGGGGCCTGCATCCAGAACATGCTGCTGGCTGCTGTAGATATGAACTACGGCGCCTGCTGGCTCAGCGCCCCCATGATGGCAAAGGAGGCGCTAAGCAGTATGCTTGAGCTGGAGGATAAGTACCAGCTTGTGGCCTTTGTGGCAGTTGGCATCCCCGAAAGGGTGCCTCCTAAAAAACAGGTAAAGGATGTGGATGAGATGCTGAAAATTATTGAATGACCCGGAACGGGCTTCTGCTTCATGCAGGCAAAACGTGGTAAAAGATCGCGAAGAAGTGGCAGATGCTTCCGGCAAGGACAAAAAGGTGCCAGATCACATGGTTGAACCTGTTTTGCCTTTTAATATAAAAATATACCCCCGCACTATAGCTTATGCCCCCTGCAAGCAGCCAGTAGAGGCCGCCGGCGGGAACACTTTTTATCAGCGGGCCGAGGGCAATAAGGATGATCCACCCCATAGCAACGTAGATGATGGCAGAGATCAGCCGGTATTTATCGGAATAGAAAAACAGCTTGAAAATAACCCCCGCCACGGCAAGACCCCAAATTACCCCGAAGATCGACCATCCCCAGGGGCCCCTCAACGAGACAAGGGTGAAGGGAGTATATGTTCCGGCAATCAGCACATATATGGATGCGTGGTCGAACAGGTTTAAAAAGTGCTTTGTTCTTTTGTCCCTGAATGCGTGATACAGGGTTGAAGCTGTGTACATCATGATGAGGCTGAACCCGTATACCGAGAAACTGACAATTTTCCAGGCATCGGGTTCCCTGGTGCTGGCAAAGACCACAAGCAACACCAGTCCGGCTATGCTCAGCAAAACCCCGATGCCGTGAGTAAGGCTGTTCAATATCTCATGAAGGTATAAAACCCATCTTCTTCTTTCCATAAACGGCCCGTTATAATTCCTAATATACCCCGCGTAACTTGCATGAAAGCACAGAATGTTAAAAATAAGGTTTTTGTGATTCTCTTCAGGGGGAAATTTCAAAAACAGTCCGCAAGATACAAATTAATTACCGGCATTTTAATCCTCCGGGCCATGACTTTTGTCCGTACTGCTCAGTTAGCGGGTTGCGTGCTCCCGTCCTGATAAGGCAATATAGATCTCAATAAGGCAATGCAGGCCCGCGCAGTGGGCGATTCATATTATATTGCCGCAATTGTCCCCCAAGTATGACATATAAAAAGGAAAGACCACCAATGGTCTTTGGCGGTCTTTCCTTGTGGTATTATTCAGCACATGAGGCTTATATGATGCAAATTGATCAGAGTGGAGATTAGGGGAGTCGAACCCCTGACCTTTTGGCTGCCAGCCAAACGCTCTAGCCAACTGAGCTAAATCCCCCGAAAAATTTTGCCGTGCTAAATTAATATTTTTTTGTGTTATTCAAAAACACCTCAGAAAAAACTCTGAAAACACAGCACTCACAAGGATGGCTCACACTAAGCATAAAAAGTGGCTGGCCCGAAGGAAAAGTTTAGCGACAGGCAACACCAGGTGGAAAAAGAGCGTCAGCAAGCAACTGCCGGCCGGCAGAGGGCAGCATCATACAACTGC
The DNA here is from genome assembly GCA_007131165.1 of Bacteroidales bacterium. Classification (GTDB taxonomy): domain Bacteria; phylum Bacteroidota; class Bacteroidia; order Bacteroidales; family PUMT01; genus PXAP01. The sequence continues at coordinate 9,409 of SLRB01000203.1, forward strand.
CGGTAAGGAAAGAACCTCAGCAAGCATCTATATGTAAACGGAGAAAACACCACCCAGTAAAGGTCTGCAAAGATAAACACCAGAAAAATACCGGCTGACCAAAGAAAACAAACATTCTCGTCGGGGTATAGGATGAGGTCAGCATGACATTGCATTACAAGGTCAGCATGACACATTTCAATATTTTTTTTAAAATAAACTATCTTTTTAGTTGCATAACTAATTCCTGTTTACTAAATTTGTAGTTAAAGAATGCGCCGCATCCGGATATATCAGGGCGCAGGATTGTTAAACCCCTTAAATACAATACCATGGAAGCTAAAAAGACAAAAAGGGCAGACCTGGAAAAAAATAAAACGCTGTTTTTTCAGGCCGGACTGGTAACAGTGCTGGCACTTCTTCTGATAGCATTTGAGTGGACAACCCGTGAAGTTGCAACCTCCACTCTCGGCGAACTCCAGGAGGTAATTATGGAGGAGGAGATAATTCCCATAACCCGTCCCGACGAGATCCTGCCACCGCCGCCTCCGCCTCCCCCAATGGTATCTGAAGCATTTGACATTGTAGAAGATGATGTTGAGATAGACGATGACCTGCTGATTGATGATGTAGAAGCAAGATCAGACACCCGCATAGACTTCACCCGTATAATAATACAGGAGGATGAGGAGGAGGCGGAGCCCGATTTCTTTATAATTGTAGAAGATATGCCCGATTTCCAGGGAGGCGGACAGGAAGCATTCCGCAGGTGGATCATGAGCAACCTGAAGTATCCCCAGATTGCAGCAGAAAACGGCATACAGGGAACAGTGCTGATAAGGTTCATAGTCAATACCGATGGAAGCGTTTCTGATGTTACTGTTTTCAGGGGCATAGACCGCTCACTTGATAACGAGGCTTTAAGGGTGATAAGCAGCTCACCCAGATGGACTCCCGGAAGACAGCGGGGAGAAGCGGTACGTGTAGCATTTCATTTCCCGGTAAGATTTCAGCTTGAGTAATTTCTGCAGGTAATATATAATAATAGCGCCCTTTTTTCTGTTTTGTACTTAGTAATTGATCAATGGTCACTTGCTAACGGCCGGTGATTGATAAAATGTTTTTTAACCAGGAAAAAGAAAATTTGAGAATTAGGTTTGAAAATAAATTGTAATTAGTTATTTTTAAACCCTCAAAAAATCAGAAAAATGGAACTCAAAAAATCCGACAAAGCCAATCTGGAAAAGAAGAAGGGGCTGTTCCTGCAAATAGGTCTTGTTACAGTACTTGCTTTGCTGTTGATAGCCTTTGAATGGACAACCCGCGAGGTAACCACCTCGACGCTGGGAGAACTGACAGATGTGGTTATGGAAGAGGAGATAATTCCCATAACCCGTCCCGAAGAGATTCAGCCGCCACCACCACCACCTCCTCCGCAGGTAACAGAAGTCCTGAACATCGTAGAGGATGATGTGGATATTGATGACGACTTATTTATTGACGACGTAGAGGCCAGGCCCGACACCCGTATCGATTTCACCCAAATGGTGTTTGATGATGAGGAAGAAGCCGAAGAGCAGGAGATATTCTTCATAGTTGAAGATATGCCGGACTTCCAGGGTGGAGGTCAGGATGCTTTCCGCCAGTGGATTGCCGAGAACCTGCGTTATCCTCAGATTGCTGCGGAGAACGGGATTCAGGGAAGGGTGTTCGTGCAGTTCGTTGTTAACACCGATGGACAGGTATCCGATGCAACCGTGGTAAGGGGCGTTGACCCGTCTCTTGACAGGGAAGCTGTAAGGGTAGTAATGGCATCGCCACCCTGGACACCCGGAAGGCAGAGAGGCGAAGCTGTACGCGTAGCCTTTACATTCCCGATTAATTTCGTTTTGCAGTAGAACAGCAAAACACAAAAAAGATCACAAAAAACCCTGATTACAAAGTCAGGGTTTTTTTGGCTGCATCGCATTGCGGGTAAATGCACCAGATATTACAGGCTTTAAAGCCTGAAGAACAAATAATAAGCAACAAAATTCCAGGAATTTATTAATGATAGAAACCGTATCAACAGACGTAAAAGAAGAAAAAGCGGTTTTGGTTGGAGTAATCAACCAGCACCAGTCGACCGAAGATGTTACAGAATACCTCAACGAACTTGCATTTCTGACTGAAACCGCAGGAGCAAAACCCGTTGAAAGATTTTTCCAGCGTGTCGACAACCCGAATCCGGGAACCTACATAGGATCGGGCAAGCTTTCAGAAATACAGGAGTATGTGAAGCTCAACAAGATCGATATGGTCATTTTTGACGATGAGCTTTCAGCTTCCCAATTCCGGAACCTTGAGAAAATTCTGGGGTGCAGGGTTATTGACCGCACCAATCTGATACTCGATATATTTGCGCGGCGCGCAAAAACCTCCCATGCCCGGACTCAGGTTGAGCTTGCTCAATACCAGTACCTTTTACCACGGCTGACCGGACTATGGACGCACCTCGAAAGGCAGAGGGGAGGTATCGGGTTGCGGGGTCCCGGCGAAACCGAGATCGAGACCGACCGCCGTATAGTAAGGGATAAAATAGCAAAGCTGCAGGAGAAACTCGAAAAGATAGATAAACAGAAAGCCACGCAGCGCAAGAACAGGGGAAAACTGGTAAGGGTTTCGCTTGTTGGCTATACCAATGTTGGAAAGTCAACAATAATGAACCTGCTGAGCAAATCGGATGTTTTTGCAGAAGACAAACTGTTTGCCACACTCGATACCACTGTTAGAAAGGTGGTTATCGGGAACCTGCCTTTCCTGCTGTCGGATACCGTCGGCTTTATAAGGAAGCTGCCCCACCAGCTCGTGGAATCATTCAAATCAACTCTCGACGAGGTGAGGGAATCGGACATCCTGCTCCACGTTGTCGACATATCCCATCCGGGCTTTGAGGAGCAGATCAATATCGTGAACCAGACCCTGCATGAGATGGATGTGAATGACAAGCCCGTGTACCTTGTATTTAACAAGATCGACCTTTACAATCATGTTCCTAAAGATGAGGATGACCTGACCCCGGCATCAAAGGAAAATATAAGCCTTGAAGAGCTCAGGCTTACCTGGATGGCCAGGAACAATGAACCATGCATATTCATTTCGGCCAAAGACAAGACTAATATTGAAAACTTCAGGAAGCTGATATACAGTAAGGTAAAAGAAATACACGTTCAAAGGTACCCCTACAACGACTTCCTCTATCCCGCCTGATCTGCCAGGGTCCGGTGCGGCTGCCAGGAAAGTGATGCAGGAAGTGTACAGTAAATCAGCCCCGCCGGGACAAGTCACCGTCCTTAGCACGGGATTTTTCAGGATCAGCTAAAGCAACCCCTTTCCAAGCATATATTCGGCTATCTGGATAGTATTGGTAGCTGCCCCTTTTCGCAGGTTATCGGCTACAATCCACATATTGAGGGATTTTTCGGCCGATTCGTCCCGCCTGATCCTGCCCACAAATACCTCATCCTTGTCATGCGACATTACCGGCATTGGATATTCTCCCTTTTCAGGATTGTCAACCACTACCAGTCCGGGTTCCCCGGCAAGGAGCTCCCTCACCCTTCCAACGTCAAACTCCCTTTCAAACTGTACATTGACCGATTCCGAATGGCCGCCCATCACAGGTACCCTGACCGCGGTGGCAGTAACGGCAATAGTTTCGTCGCCGAATATCTTCCTGGTCTCGTTTACAAGTTTCATCTCCTCCTTTGTGTAGCCGTTGGGCATGAATACATCACACTGAGGAATACAATTAAGGTCGATTACATGGTTGTATGCCATCTCTGCCTCCCCGCCCTTTCTTTCATCCTCAAGCTGCCTGACAGCCTTTATGCCTGTCCCTGTAACACTTTGGTATGTCGACACGACCACACGTCGTACCCCATATTCCCTGTGAAGGGGGGCAAGAGCAAGCACCATCTGTATTGTCGAACAATTGGGATTGGCAATGAGCATATCGCTGCCTGCTATTACTTCGCCGTTAACCTCAGGAACAACAAGAGGAACACCAGGTGTCATCCTCCACGCAGAGCTGTTGTCAATTACCACCGTACCCTCACTGGTAAATTTACCGGCCCACTCAAGGGAAGTGCCGCCTCCTGCCGAAAACAGGGCAAGATCCGGTTTCAGGGAAAGAGCTTCTTCAGGTGTAACAACAACCACTTCCTGGCCTGCAAATTTTATCTTTTTCCCTGCTGACCTTGCAGAAGCAACAGGTATCAACATCTGAAGGGGAAATTTTCTCTCCTCCAGCACTTTCATCATAACACCGCCAACCAGTCCGGTTGCGCCTACAACAGCTACTCGCATAATCAGGATATTTATTGGTGAAATAAACAGGTACCGGTACTCCGGTACCAGATCGCCTTTCTAAACAACAGTCTGCAAAAATAATTCTTCCTGACAAAAAAGCACATGGCAGCAGTCAAAAACACAACAAGGCACAAACATTTCAACATTATTTAAACGTGTTGTTATTTTTTTAACTTTTTGTTATTATTTGATCTGTGCCGGATTTTGATTATTCGCCTGTTTTGCCTAACTTATATATATAAAACTGATTGACAACAAAAATGACTCATCTGAAAATTCCTTTCATCGGACTTTTGTTTCTATCGATGGGCTTCCCACACGGGCGCCCGTCACATGCAAATGCAGCAAGGCCGGCCTCCATTACAGAGTTATTTTCAGCTGCACAAACCGCAGATTCGGCAGTGACCGGACAATCGCTGTCATCCACCCCGGGAATTCGGCCATTTGATATTGTTATAAATGAGCTAATGGTAAGGCCTGCTCCGGCATGGGGCCTGCCGGAAGCAGAGTACATCGAGCTGTACAACCGCTCCTGCTATCCGGTAAACCTTGAAGGATGGACCATACATGCAGGCAACAGGTTCAAAACACTTCCCCGGCATACCATCCAGCCTGGCGGTTTCCTCCTGCTAACCCACGAAAAAAACAGCTGCTCGCTGGAACCGTATGGCGATGTTGCAGCACTGGCAGCATTTCCGGTGCTGGCAATGGGCGGCCAGACAGTTGTACTGAAAGATCAAGGGGGAAGGGTGATCTCGGCAGTACGGTATTCCGACTCGTGGTACGGCAGCAGCATCAAAGCCGGCGGTGGCTGGTCGCTCGAGCAGGTTGATCCGTTTAACCCGTGTGGCGGCGCTGCAAACTGGAGAGCTTCGGAGAGCAGCTCCGGAGGAACACCAGGTGCCCCCAACTCTGTACTCAGCAGCAATCCGGATACGACTCCACCAGCGCTGCTAAGGGCAACATATCACCATACCGGAAGCATAAGGCTCCATTTCAGCGAACCAATGCACCCCGAATCAGGCCGCCATACAGGCAAATACCACGCAGAGGGGGCCGGCAAACCTATATGGGTTGTTCCGGCAGAACCATTTTTTACGGAGACCGACCTGTTCTTCAATTACGAATTTAAAGAGGGCAGGGACTATAAAATTGAAATTACCGGATTGCTGTATGACTGCGCCGGCAATTATGCAGATAACGAAAATCTCACGGCTCGTTTCACCATGCCGGTCAACCCCAGGGCCAACGACATAGTTATCAACGAACTCCTTTTCGACCCCTGGCCGGGAGGAGCAGAGTTTGTGGAACTTTACAACCGGTCAGGCAAAACATTTGACCTGCGCCAGGTACTGCTGACAGGCATGGAAAATGACAGGCCGGGACAGGCATTCGTAGCAGCACCGGGGGGCTATCTTCTTTTTCCCGGCGACTATGCAGTCCTTACTACAATGCCCGACAAGGTCAAAATGCAATATCACTCTCCCAGCCCGGTTTCATTTATACAGATGGAACGAATGCCACACATGAACAACCAGGGCGGACATATTGCCATAACCGACATACATTATAACATAATAGACAATGTGCAATACACAGCATCCATGCATTCGCCAATGGTTGCCAACAGGAAAGGGATATCGCTTGAGAGAATTCACTACAACAGGTCATCGTCAGACCCCACAAACTGGCTGAGCGCGGGCGAGAGCCACGGTTTTGCCACACCGGGTTACAGAAATTCACAGTTTTACGACAATCCAGGCAATCACGGGAAAGTTCTGACTGCCGACCCGCAGGTATTCTCGCCTGATAACAGCGGACATAACGATGTTGTTCATATTCATTACGAACTTCCCAAACCGGGTTACACCGGAAGCATAACGATTTTCGATTCGCGGGGGAGAACTGTCAGGAGGCTGGTAAGAAACGAATTATTCGGCACATCGGGCTCATATTCATGGGACGGCAGGAACGACACCAACACCGGTTCACGCCTTGGGATATACCTGATCCTGATGGAGCTTTACCATCCCGACGGCGATACGGCAGCACACAAAACAACGGTGGTACTGGCCGGAAGGCTCAGGCAGTAAATGCCTGCCGCCAGAAAAAATACAACAACCAGCTATCCTCCTTCAGCACTTCAGCTTCTGCAGCAGTTCCTTCATTATCAGGGTCATTTTGGGCTCTGCAAGCCCCGCAGCCTCCTGCACGTCCTCATGGGTAACCTTCACAATACGGCCGGGTACACCCAGATCGGTTATTATAGAGATGGCAAAACAGGGCAAACCCATCTGCCTGGCCACTATTATCTCAGGCACTGTCGACATACCGACCGTATCGCCGCCAATAATCCTGAAATACTGATACTCCTTGGGTGTCTCCAGGGTAGGTCCGGTAACGCCAACATAACAACCCTGGTGTGCCCGGATATTATTTTTGCGGGCAATTGAAAGTGCAAGAGAAACCATCTCGTGATCATAAGGCTCGCTCATGTCGGGAAACCGCGGCCCGAATTCATCATCATTCCTTCCTATGAGCGGGTTAGGCAGCAGATTAATATGATCATTCAGCACCATAAGGTCGCCTATCTCGTACTCTGGGTTCACTCCGCCGCTGGCATTCGAAACCATGAGCCATTTAATGCCAAGATACTTGAGAACTCTCACGGGAAATGTAACCTCCTGCATCGTATAACCTTCATAATAATGAAACCTGCCCTGCATGGCCACTACCTTCTTTCCTGCAAGCATCCCGAATATCAGCCTGCCCTTATGCCCCTCAACTGTCGACACCGGGAAGTTGGGTATGTCCTCATAATCAAGCTTGTGCAACATATCAATCTCATGAACCAGTCCACCCAGTCCGGTACCCAGAATAATCCCGGCTTCAGGCTCAAACGAGGTTTTATCCTTAACAAAGGATATGGTTTCTTTTATTTTTTCCAACATAGTCAATTATTTTTTTATTGAATGCATCCCCTTCTCCATCTATAAAGTTTACCGATACAGGGATATAATACATATACTTTTTCATATCATCGTCAAAACCCGCAGTCTGCCTCAACCGTACAGCGTCCTTTTCGGTCGTAACCAGAACCCTGCATCCACCACCGGCCGCCTCCCAGGCCTTCCTTATCCTTGCAGCATCCTTACCTGAAAACATATGGTGGTCGGCGAACTTGAGGTGGTCGATCCGGGGACATATATCACGTACATGTCCTTCAAACGGCTCCGGAGATACTATTCCCGTTACCATAAGTATGCGGGCTTCAGGTTTGGTAATTTCCCTTTCGGGGAAGGGTACGCCCTGTTC
>SLRB01000242.1 GCA_007131165.1 Bacteroidales bacterium
ACAATTATAAGGGCATCCCCGTGTTGTCATTATCGGGATAATATTAAACCTGCTTTTACCAATAACCTTGCTGAAATCTTTTGGCACGTATTTTCCTAAATCAGGTATTGGATTATGATATTTTCTTTTCAGTCTATTATCCTGATAATCCGTTAGCAGTGTTTCCCAAACTCCTTCTGCTTCGCCAACTACTACACAATCGGCATGTTGCAGTGCTTCGTCAGGCAGTATGGAAGGATGTACTCCTCCAAGTATTACAGTTTTGCCTCTTTTTTTGAATTCCTTACAAAGTTCGTACGCTCTCGGGGCATTTGCCGTCATGCAACTTATTCCAACCAGGTTGCACTCCTGCTCAAGATCAATATAGCCTGTCTCTTCCTCAATAATTTTAACCTCATGTTCTGGTGGAGTCAATCCCTCCAGAATATAGAGGGCAAGTTGGGGTATCATAAGCCATTTATTGGTCCTTTTTTCGGCATCAACGGATGGGGAGATAAGTAGTATCTTCATAAATTCCGCAAGTGTTGTTTTGTTTATATCTTATTCAGTTATAAGTGTTATATATAAGACAATTGTACCATAGGTATAATTTGTCATCTTAAAAAGGTTGTCGAATGGATTTATGATATTTTACCACATTGATACAAGTTTACCAAATATTTTCTTTAATTTCAATGGGGTTGTATGAAATTTTCTTGTTGATAAATATTGCTCCCTGGATGAAGTTTCTGCATATACTCCATATCCTCCGGCACTGGCAATCTCCTCTCGGTGAGCTTGAGGAGATAGCTTCCTGTGCCCGTTCTCCGGTGGTTATTATGGACTGCCATCCAGTACTGGTTATAACTTTTAATTGTGCAACCAGTCTTTATTCATTTTTGAAAGCATTACAGGTTCAAGTTTACACGGGAAACTTAATATAAGAGATAATTATGTAATTTATACAACTCTTATAAGGATTTATGTAACACTTTCCATCCTGAATATATAAATATTTGCACATTGGGAAAATGGCTTTCTATGTAACCATTCGGGATAATCCCTTGAAGTATGCAATTGATCGTCCTTAATGATCTTACCCGATGAAATCGACTTACGGCTTAACCATGGGTAATTATTTAATCCAATTTAATTTAATCCATAAAATGAAAATTTAACATAAAGGTCATGAACGGCAATGAAATAAAATTATTATCCTATGTAAAGGCTGCAACCATTCTGATTGGCTTATTTGCCTTGTTTACACTATTATACATTGCCCAAGGCATAATAGTCCCTCTCATCTTTTCAGTTATTATTGCCATAGTTCTCCACCCTGTTGTAAAACTAATGGTCCGAATTAAAATAAACAGGGTGGTGGCCATTACAATCATTATTATCATTACAATCATAGTCCTCTCCGTGCTTGGCACCCTGTTATTCTCACAGGTAAGCCGGTTTACAGAATCATGGCCCTTACTGGTAGAAAAATTTACAGAGGCTATAAACAATATGGTCATCTGGGCTTCAGGTTATTTTGATATAAACCCGGAAAAGTTTCATGGATGGCTTGCACAAACCAAAGGTGAGATCATAAACTCTAGCACCTCTTCAATCGGACAAACCATTGTCACTGTTGGTGGCTGGTTTGTTATGCTGTTCCTGATCCCGGTTTATGTATTTTTACTCCTTTTATATCAACCTCTTATTATCGATTTTATTCACAAACTATTTAATGCAGATCAGCAAGGCAGTTTAGGTAAAATGATCAGCCAGTCAAAAACAGTTATTCAAGGCTATCTCATCGGGCTTTTTGCAGAATTTATTATCCTAGCAATCTTGTATGCCGGCGCTTTTTTTATCCTCGGAATTGATTACGCCATTCTGCTCGGTGTAGTCGTGTCCCTGCTGAACGTAGTTCGTTACATAGGTCCACTTATCGGAATAGCACTGGTCATGGCACTGGCACTTGCTACAAAGTCACCGGCTCATATGCTGTATGTATTAATGTCCCATATATTCATCCAGATCGTTGATAACTTCTACATTGTTCCTAAAGTAGTTGCTTCAAGAGTCAGGATAAATGCGCTTTTCTCAATAATTGCAATGATCGCCGGGTTTGCTTTATGGGGGATATCCGGTATGTTTCTTGCCATCCCGCTCCTTGCCATTGCCAAACTGGTCTTTGACAATAGCGAGCCTCTAAAACCCTGGGGATTTCTATTGGGTGACACCATGCCTCCATTGATACGAATCAAGCCTGGCATTAAAAAACATAAAAAATAACCCCCTGATAGAAGCTTACAGAAAGGATCAACCAGCAAGGTAAATGAAATACACATAATAATTTGCAGAAATGATGTAATTCATTTCTGCAAATATGTAATATGTTTTTGCTTAAAGGCAATGACCTTTGTAGTGAAAGCCTGATCCGTCCACGTCAGCCAAAAGGAGAAAAACAAAGCATGGGGGGGGTACACGGATTGAAAAGTTATTTTACTGTTGTATGATTTAATAACATTTTGATAAATAATTTGATAGCTAAAGTTTATACAAGTGAAAAATATTAGCCCTGATATCAAAAAATTCATAAAACTACCCGATGTAAAGAAGAGGGTTATTAAGCTCAGTGATAAAACTATTAAAACAACTCAAACAGCAAATCTCTTCCTGGCGGATGTTGGGGACTTTTTTTTGTTTCTATTCCGGACAACTATTGAGGCTTTTTCCCGTGAATTTGAGTTTCAGGAATTCTTGCGCCAGTGTTATCAGATTGGAAATAAAACATTGCCGCTCATTTCAGTAACAGGTATTGTTATAGGGTTAGTGCTTACAATACAATCACGACCTGTTCTGGTAGATTTCGGCGCAGTTTCTATGCTTCCGGGGATGGTAGCTGTATCTATCATCAGAGAAATGGGGCCGGTTGTTACGGGATTAATTTGTGCAGGAAGAATCGGCTCAGGTATGGGAGCCGAGTTAGGTTCAATGAAAGTGACTGAACAAATTGATGCCATGGAAGTATCGTCAACCAATCCGATACGTTTTTTGGTTGTTACAAGAGTATTGGCAGCCACACTAATGATACCTCTATTGGTTCTGTACGCCGATGCACTTGGAATAATGGGAAGCTGGGCAGGGGCAAACATTAAAGGAGATGTTCCTTTCGTCTTATTCTTCTCTCAGGCTTTTAGATACATTGGTTTTATGGACTTATTACCTGCTGTGATTAAAACATTCTTTTTTGGCGCTGCCATCGGATTCGTTGGTTGTTATAAAGGATATACAGCAGGGCGCGGAACAGAGAGCGTGGGCAAAGCGGCCACTTCAGCAGTCGTGCTCTCCTCATTACTTGTTATAATTATAGATTTGATTGCAGTACAAATAACCGATATGCTTTAAGACCGGAAATAATGACAAATATGGTCATAACTGAAACTGTTACACCGGAAAATATAAAAATAGAGAAAGAGGTTATTAAAATTGACAACCTCAGAAAAGGCTTTGACAATGAGGGTATATTAAAAAACCTGTCATTAAAGCTTTTTGACGGCGAAAATCTGGTGGTTCTCGGAAAATCAGGTTCAGGAAAATCCGTCCTGATTAAATGCATTGTACGTTTATTAACTCCCGACCAGGGAACCATTAATGTGTTTGGTGAGAACGTGAACGGATTAAACAACAATGATTTAGCAGATATGAGAAAGAAAATTGGTTTTCTTTTCCAGAGCGGTGCACTGTATGATTCCATGACAATAAAGCAAAATCTCGAATTTCCATTAAGAAGAATACATAAAAACCTTTCAAGAAAAGAGATTGACAAAAAAGTTGAAGAAACTTTGGAAAATGTGGGTCTGGCTGATACTTTAAATAAAATGCCATCCCAACTTTCAGGTGGGATGCGTAAGCGGGCAAGTCTTGCACGTACCATTGTTGTCGATCCCATGATAATGTTATACGATGAACCAACTACCGGGCTTGATCCTGTAACATCGGATGAAATAAGCTCGCTGATCAATGATATTCAAAAAAAATATAAAACATCATCCATAGTTATTACACATGACATTGAATGCGCACGGGCTACTGCAGACCGCATTATCATGTTAGATGACGGTGAAGTTTATATGGAAGGCACTATCAAAGATTTTGAAAAGTCTGCAGATGCTTTAATCAGCTCTTTTTTTAAAAAACAAAAGTAAGATACCTGATAACTAACATTAAAAAAATGGATAACTACACATCAAGGTTTAAAGCACGGTTAGGATTTTTTATTACAGGAGGATTGGCACTCTTTGTAATTGCAATTTTCATCATAGGCAAGCAGCAGAATTTATTTAATCCTGTTTTTAGGGTTTCCACCAATTTTTATAACGTTAGCGGTCTGCAGGTTGGAAATAATATCCGGTTCTCAGGCATTAATGTTGGCACTGTTAATAACATCATGATAATTAATGATTCCACAGTTCAGGTTGAAATGCTTATCAGAAAAAATGTACAGCAGTTTATAAAAGCTGATAGCCAGGCAGGTATTGGGTCCGAAGGAATCATTGGCGACCGTGTTTTAATTATTACCCAGGGCAGTGATGCTGCTCCAATAGTGAAAGACGGACAACATATTTTGTCGAAAGAGCCGGTTGAAACCGATGCCATTATGGCAAGCTTGCAAACCACCGCCGTAATTGCCGAAGGTATTGCGCAACAAATCTCAGAGATAATGATAAATATTAACAGTGGACAAGGCGCACTGGGCAGGTTAATTCAGGATTCAACCATTGCAGAAAATATAAATCAGACCATTGCTAACTTCAAAAAAAGCTCCGAAGGCCTGGATGAAACCATAGAA
>SLRB01000028.1 GCA_007131165.1 Bacteroidales bacterium
AAATCTTTAAGCCCGGCCTTGTAACCCAGGGTGAGCAAGGCACCCTCGGTGGGAGTGCCTGATAGTTTCCAGTTCCCTTCTTCATCTTTATATATCTCAGAATTATTACAAACCCTTGCTGCGTGTAATAACCGTTCCAGTACTTTATCGTCATCAGGCTTTATTTCCTTATCATCTTCAAGTATTTTCCCTTCGGGTACATACCCGGTACCTTCAACGGTATATTCCCTGTCTGCGGTCATAATGGTCTTGGCAGTCATTTCATTACGGGTAAGGGTGCCGGTTTTATCAGAAAATATAACTTTAACGGCACCCAGGGTCTCCACAGAGGGAAGGCGGCGGATAATCGCATTCCGTTTCGCCATTTTCCTTACAGCCACTGCAAGCGCAATAGTTATTATGGCGGGCAACCCTGATGGAATAGCTGCAACCACAAGTGATATGACTATTAAAAACATTTCATACAGATCATAATCCTGGATGAAATATCCAAATGCAAAGAAAAATGCAGCAATACCAAGAATAACAACAGAAAGCCACTTACTGAACTCCTGGATTTTCTGAAGTAAAGGTGTGGTGATCTCCTCAACCTCAGTCATCATCTTGTTTATCTTACCTATCTCAGTTTCTGCACCCGTCTTCACAACAACTCCTGTTGCACTGCCGTATGTTACCATTGTGCTTGAAAAGCACATTGAAGACTGATCTCCAATAACTGCATCTTCTTCAACAGGTTCAGTGCTTTTTTCAACTGCTTCAGACTCCCCTGTCAGTGGAGATTCCTCAACAGTAAAGTTCTTTTGCCTGATAATACGCAGGTCAGCAGGTACCTTATTCCCTGATTTTAGCATTACCAGGTCTCCGGGGACCAGCTCTTCGGCATTTACAGTGCTTTTTTTCCCACCCCTTATAACTGTGGCTTCAAGGGAAAGCATCTCCTGCAAATCTTCAAGGGCCTTTTCTGCCTTGCCCTCCTGGATGAAACCGATAATTGCATTAATAACCACTACGGCAAGGATTACCCACATATCAATATAGTGTTCAATCAGAGCGGTTATCAGTGCCGCCACCAGCAGTACGTAGATGAGGGTATTATTGAACTGGGCTAACAGTCGCTGAAATGCACTCCGTTTTTTGCCCTTGGGGATCTCATTAGGCCCGAATTTCTCAAGTCTCTTTTTGACCTCTTCATTATCCAGCCCATTGTCCTTGTTCGTTTCCAGCTTGCTTAACGCATCATCGGCCTGCATTGCATGCCACTTTTTATCTTGTATATTGTTTTCCATAACTGTCACTTATTAATGAAACAATAATAACAAAATTAGGTAATTACAAACGAAAAGGAAAGAATGCCGGGCAAACGCAGATTGCTGAAACACAATTGCTCCTCATTAATAAAAAGTAATACTTTACTTTTACAGGCCCGAAAAGGTTTTACAAATCAGAAATATTGAACCCGGGTGTTTCAGATAAGCTGAGCCAGGCGCCATGCAAGCTTTTCACGCGTATATTCCGTATGGTTCCCATTACCGGCAGTGATATGCTCTCCTCTCTTAAACCTTTCAACCAGGCCCGACAGGTAATTTAACAGTCCCCCCTCATCATCCCTCGGGAAAGTCTTCCCGGCATCGCATTCTTCAATTATTGCGGCCGCATCACTGTCAGGGGGACCAATGGCAATGACGGGGCGCTCCGAAGCCAGGTATTCGAAAAGTTTACCCGCAACTCCTTTGTCTTTTTCAGTTTCAGGAAAAATATACAGAAGGGCCGAACTCTCCTTCAGGTATTCAACGAGTTTTTCATGGGCCACATACCCGGGGTAGTCGAAAATCCCTTCAAGGCCGTACTCTTTTAGTTGCCTTCGGGCAGATGATGAAATAGTACCGGCAACCCTGAATTTGAAGCTTACCCGGGGGTATTGCCTGACGAGGTCTGCAAGAGTACTGAAAAAGACATCCGGATTGTAATGCCCTGACATAGTGCCCGACCATGTAATAATAAAATCATCTGCTGGCTCTACGTCTATTTTAAAGTCCTGAGGATCATAGCCATTGGTAATTACAGAAAACTTACCGGCCTCCCTGTTGCGGGTTTTGGCAAGCAGAAGCTCTTTGTTGGAGTTACAGTTCACAATAACATTGTCGGCCATGTCGAGAACCTCTCTTTCAAGCCGGCGGTCTATTTCTCTTGCCGGGATGGTATGAAGAAGGTCTTTATAATAATATATGTCTGTCCAGGGATCCCTGAAATCGGCAATCCACCTGACTCCAAGCCTCTTTTTCAGCTTTAGCCCAACCAGGTGCGTTGAGTGAGGAGGGCCCGTGGTGATTACAACCGGTATATCATTAACCGAGATAATTTCCCGTGCTGTTTTCACAGCATACCGGTTCCACCCCTTTCGCGCATCGGGAATGAACAGGTTTCCGCGAATGAACCTCATCAGCGTCTGAAACAGACCCGAGGTATCGACGTTGCTGAACCCTCCATAAGGAACCTTATCCCTGCCAAGTATGCCGGATACAAGGTGAAGGATTTCACGCGATTTTGTACGGTAAACTTTAAGGCCGGCGGGTATATCCCTTTCAAGGCTTTCGTCAATCTGGGGATATGAAGCATAGTCAGGATCCACAGTCAGTATGAACGGTTCGGCTCCCTTTCGGGGAAGATACCTGGCAAATTTCAGCCAGCGCTGAACACCGGCACCCCCGCTGGGTGGCCAGTAATAGGTTATGATCAGGACTTTTTTCACATCTGCCGGCCTTATTCCCAAAACTATCTACAACTCAGGTGTCTCTCCGGTATAAGTTACTGTATGGTTCTTACCCCGGCCTTACCGGCCGGATCAGTAATCAATACTGCAGAGCCGGTATTATAAGCTCTGCAGCATTTTTTTCATGCTCACCTTCTCCCCTATTATCTCGCGAAGAGCTTTAACAGGAACCCTCTCCTGTTCCATGGTATCCCGGTGCCTGATGGTTACGGTATCGTCATCTTTTGTCTGGTGGTCAACCGTTATGCAAAAGGGAGTGCCTATAGCATCCTGTCTCCTGTAGCGGCGCCCGATAGAATCTTTCTCCTCATACTGGCAGGAGAAGTCAAACCTCAGGTCGTCACGTATTTTTGCTGATATTTCAGGCAATCCGTCTTTTTTAACCAGCGGGAAAATCGCCAGTTTAACAGGAGCCAGGGAGGGAGGCAACCTCAGAACAACGCGTTCGTCTTCTGAGCCGTTTTCCTTCCTGATCTTCTCCTCTTCCCACGATGCCGCGATTATGGCAAGGAACATCCTGTCAAGGCCGATAGATGTTTCGACGATATACGGAACATAGCTCTTGTTCAGTTCTGTATCAAAATACTGGAGCTTCCTCCCGCAATATTTCTGGTGCTGTGACAGGTCATAGTCAGTACGCGAATGAATCCCTTCAACCTCCTTGAACCCGAAAGGAAATAAAAACTCTATATCAGTGGCAGCTTTTGCATAATGTGCCAGTTTATCGTGGTCGTGATAACGGTATTTGCTTTCTTCAAAACCAAGTGCCTTGTGCCATCTCATCCTTTTTTCTTTCCAATGTTCATACCACTCGCCCTCTTCGCCGGGCCGGACAAAGTACTGCATTTCCATCTGCTCAAACTCGCGCATACGGAAAATGAACTGCCTTGCCACGATCTCATTCCTGAAGGCTTTACCAACCTGGGCAATTCCGAACGGAAGTTTCATCCTACCCGATTTCTGGACATTCATATAATTAATGAATATCCCCTGCGCCGTCTCCGGCCGGAGATAAATTTTGCTTGCATCTTCGCTTACCGAGCCAAGTTTTGTGTCGAACATCAGGTTAAACTGCCTTACGTCGGTCCAGTTGCGGGACCCCGATACAGGGTCGGCAATATCGCAATCAATGATGATCTGCCTGATCTCTTCAAGGTTACCATTTTCAGATGCATCGACAAAACGCTTCTTTATAATACCTGTCTTCTCTGCAATATCAATTACCCTTTTATTTGTCTGCCTGAACATCTCTTCATCAAACTTATCTCCAAAACGTCTGGCTGCCTTCGCCACCTCCTTGTTGATCTTTTCTTGCTGTTTTTCAATGTATTCTTCGATAAGAACGTCGGCCCTGTACCGTTTTTTAGAATCCTTGTTATCTATAAGCGGGTCGTTGAACGCATCAACATGCCCCGAAGCTTTCCAGACAGTTGGGTGCATGAAAATTGCCGAATCGATCCCGACTATCTCGTCGTGTAACAATACCATAGCATCCCACCAGTATTTTCTGATGTTGTTCTTGAGTTCAGCACCGTACTGTCCGTAATCGTATACCGCGCTAAGCCCGTCATAAATTTCAGACGACTGAAACACATATCCGTACTCCTTGCAATGGGCCGTCAGCTTCTTGAATAGGTCTTCCTGGTTCATAATTGTTTTTGCCTTAATCGTAGTTCGCATACCTTGCATAAAAACAGGCCGGGCGATCGTACTTTAATTATCAATGATCAGCGGCAGAACACCGCAAATTTTAAACAACCCGACAAAAATAAGGTAAAATGTTAATTTATAAGGATCAGCCATGTATTTTTTGTTGTGAAGTTCCCTTTCGGGGAGGGCTACTGCTGTTGTGTGCAGGATCCCAACAGTGAAGCAGGCACGCATGCATGTGGAAAGTAGAAATGGCAGAGATGGCAATTTTGTGTTACATTTCTTCTGTAAAAAAATAGCCGAAATTTTGTTCCAAAAAATACAAAATTTCGACTTACAGAAGGAACCGCTTCGCTTTTTGATAAAATTTTTTTCATTTG
>SLRB01000258.1 GCA_007131165.1 Bacteroidales bacterium
AGTCACCAAGCTCATAACTGAAATGGTGAACACCTGTTTTCAGACCTCTGAACAAGATATCATAATGATCTGTAAAAGCCGGCATCATATAAAAAATGTGGTGCAAAAGTATAAATTAATATTAAATAAAAAAAGGAAAGCCTGAAAACCCGGGTATGTTAGTATGGGTTTCCAAAGCCTGATTATTCAGGCAGATAGAATAGTTATACTTAAACGGAGGTGTTGAGCTCCGCAGCAATTACCTGATCAAGCTTGTCGACAAAAAAGTCATCCTTCCCAAGAACTGTTTTTGCACCGTTTTTGAGAAACTCCTGACGGGTATTATCGTCGGCCTTACCAGACAGGATAATAACCGGCAGATTGCTGTCCTTTTCTACAATTTTCCTGAGGGTTTGCATACCGTTAAGTGCATTGTTGTCTTCTTCATTCAATATGTAGTCAAGAACCACCAGGTCGGGTTTCCGGTGGAGGTTCCCGATACACTCCTCCCCGGAAGGGAATGTTTTAATCAGGTATCCGTTCTTGCCCTGAAAAACATATTCCAGCAGGTTGAGAATTACCTTGTCATCGTCAACCATAAAGATAAGTTTGCCGTCCTGCTTCATTTAGTATTTAATTTACAGAAACCTGCCGGACATAGCCCGGGTTTAAAATTTAAAGCAAGGTAGTAAAATATGGTGAAAAATCAATGTGACAGTTGTTATTGTTTTTGTATCTTTATCAGGATTAAACTGTTTGTGATACTTTAAAAAAGATTAAAATAATAAGACATGATAAAAACTGTAGATCTCACCAAGGTGTTCAGGACCGATGAGGTTGAAACCACCGCACTTGATAAAGTTAGCCTTGAGATCAGGAAAGGCGAATTTGTAGCTATCATGGGACCTTCAGGTTGCGGAAAGTCTACTTTGCTTAACATCATTGGATTACTGGACAATCCGACTGCCGGCGAGCTTTATTTTGACGGGACAGAGGTTGCGGGATACTCTGAAAGGAAACGGACCAACCTGCGGAAGTCCAATGTGGGTTTTGTGTTCCAGAGCTTCAATTTGATAGATGAGCTTACAGTTTTCGAAAATGTTGAGCTGCCACTGCTCTATCAGAAGGTTCCCCCGTCTGAAAGAAGGTCAAAGGTTGAGCTGGCGCTCGAGAGGATGCAGATAGCCCACCGGAGGAAACATTTCCCTCAGCAACTGTCGGGCGGTCAGCAGCAGCGCGTAGCCATCTGCAGGGCAGTAGTGTCAAACCCCCGCATTATACTTGCCGATGAGCCCACAGGAAACCTTGATTCTGCAAATGGTGAGGAGGTCATGAAACTGCTTCAGCAACTCAACGAAGAAGGAACGACAATTGTAATGGTAACACATTCGCCTTCAGATGCTGAAAAGGCAAACCGGATCGTACACCTGTTTGATGGCCATATTGTAACAGAGAATATCAGGAAAATCCTCTGAACCGGGTTTTCCTGCCAGCCCACCGGAATCAGAATACCAGAAGCCCGGCCTGAGCACAGGGAGGCCCCCGGCATTAAACCCCGTCAGTAATCATCATCTTCATCATAATCTTCAAGGTCATCAAAAAGATCTTCAAAATCTTCCGGTTTGACCCTGAGATCTTCGTCATCCAGGTCCTCAATCTCATCAAGAAACTGGGTCCTTTTGGATTTTTGTTTTTTCACAGGGGGAAGCTTGTGTTTCTTTTTTCCTTTAAACCCCTCATTGTCTTCACGGTAATCGCCAGACCTTCTTTTAGACTTCATCACTTTTAAAAAGAAAAAATGGATTTTTGTCAGATAATCGTTACATCTACCTTCTGTACTGTTTTACAATACAATTTTAATGAATTTTTTTAAAAAAAAGATCTATGTGATTTTTTTTGCTAATTGGCCGGATAATTAGTACCGGGCCCTGCCCATTTACCCTCCTGGTTTGCCATGACGTAGTTTCCGGCCACAGCTTGCATGGTTTTATCGATATAATGACATATTTTTGTTTAGGCCGGATCATTTTTTATTTCATTAACTTGTCGGTAGAGCACTGTTAGCAACAAAAAACAAACATCAGGATGTCAATCTTTTCACTTACCTATTTCTCCCTTTTTGTGATCATTGCTATCGGTTTCATCATCGGTCGCCTCAAGATAAAAGGGATATCTCTTGATATGTCGGCGGTAATATTTGTCGCTTTGCTATTCGGTCATTTTGGTGTTATTATCCCGCGCGACTTTCAGGACATAGGGCTGGTGCTTTTTGTTTTCACTATTGGTATCCAGGCAGGTCCGGGCTTTTTTCGCACTTTTCGCAGTGAAGGGAGGTCGCTGGTGGCGGTCGCCCTTATTCTTGTAAGCCTCGCTGCCATTACTACAGTAGCCTCCGCCTGGCTTTTCGGCATTGAATTCCATCTTGCAGTCGGGCTGTTTACCGGGGCGCTTACAAGTACTCCCGGACTGGCGGCGGCCATTGATTCTACAGGTTCTTCCCTGGCTCCCATAGGGTATGGCATTGCCTACCCGTTCGGTGTCATTGGTGTTATAATTTTTGTCAAGCTTCTTCCCGTTCTGTTAAAGGTAAACATCAGGGATGCCGAAGCTGATATTGACAGGCAGCTGCAGAGGATATACCCGGAAGTATGCAACCGTCACTTTATAATCGAAAACGACAACATTGCCGGTAAGACTGTCGGTGAGCTGCAGATCAGGAACATGACCGGAGCCAGCATATCCCGGGTTCTCTCCGGTGGCAGGGCCATGACGCCATCGCCCGGTACGGTGCTTCACAAGGGCGACCTTGTAAAGGCCGTCGGAAGCCAGGAGGCGCTTGAAAAGGTCAGGCTGCTCATAGGCAGTTCAACCGACCTGGAAATCCCTCTTGGCGAAGACTACGAAGTTCAGTCCATTCTGGTAACCAGGAAAGATGTGGTAAACAAATCGATAGGCCAGCTGAACCTCTTTTCCAACTACAATGCTACCATTACCCGCATACGCAGGAGCGGCATCGATATAGTGCCCAGTGAATCATCCCAGATCAGGTTTGGCGACAAGCTCCTTATCGCATGCAACAAGGAGAACATGCAATCAGTAGCCGAAGTTTTCGGCAACCAGGAAAAGAAGCTGTCTGACACCAATATGTTCCCAATAGCAGCCGGGATAGTACTGGGAATAATGGCAGGCCAGATCAGCATTGAGTTTTCCGAGAACCTCGTTTTCAGTCCCGGTCTTGCAGGAGGGGTGTTGCTCGTTGCACTGTTCCTTGGCAACATAGGGAAAACAGGACCGGTAATATGGACTATGTCGGCTATGGCCAACCAGTTATTAAGGCAGCTCGGACTTCTCTTCTTTCTTGCTGCCGTTGGCACACAGGCCGGGGCACAGATTGCCGGGACATTCAATGACTATGGCATCAATTTGTTCTATGCCGGCATCCTGATTACCATCATCCCTATGGCCGTCTCGGCATTCATAGCCCAGCGGTTCTTCCGGCTCAACCTCCTTTCGCTCTTCGGTACCATAACCGGCAGTATGACCAGTACTCCCGGGCTGGCTGCCATCGATCCCATAACCGACAGCAATGCCCCGCAGATTGCCTATGCCACTGTTTACCCGGTTGCGATGGTCGTTCTGATTATCTTCGTGCATATACTTGCCGGGTTTTAGCACCGGGGCCTGTCGTTACCGGATCTTTGCTTCCCTTTCGGGGAAGGCCCCGCCCTGCAATCTCCCTTTTTCCCTTATCGGGTGTGGCCTCGCCCTGCAGGCTGACTTTTCCTGCAAATAACATATTTCCGGTTACCCGTTTCACAAAGTCGGCCTCCACCCGGTTCAGGTCTTCGCTTATCAGGGTTTCGATCTCCCTTGCGAGATCCTCAAATTTAAGGAATGGGAACAGTGTGGGAGCCAGGTTTTTTACTGGCTCGTAGAACGATGATCCCTCAACCTGATCTTCGGGCATAAAATCGTGCCTCTGGTCGAAAGCATCTATAATTACCAGGAATACGCTTAACGCCAGCGCCATTGTAAGTATGCTGAACAGTCCCCCAAGCAGCCTGTTGATAAACCCCAGGGCAATCGCATCAAGAAACCGGCTGAAAAGCCATGCCGCGATATTTATGGCTATAACGATAACAATAAATGTAATTGTGAAGGAAACCAGTCCCATATACGGCGACGATACGTTCAGCGTACCCGCCATCCAGTCACCTGTCAGTCCGCTGAATTTTGCCGCTCCCCACACGCCTGCTATCAGTGCAAAAAATGCGGCAATCATCACCACCAGCCCCCTGCTGAAGCCCCTGTATGCAGCCCAGGCTATGAGTATTATTATAAGCGGGTCGAAGTAGTTCATAGCAAAAAACAAAACTTGGTAATTGGTCTTATGGTCAGCTCATCTGAATAAAAATCAATTTCAGACTGCTGCATAAAGGTAATTATTATCATAAATAAATAAAGCACACAACCAGGGTAGATGATTGCTACGAGATACAAAGTCATTTCCTGTGTCCCAAATTTGGAACCTTATCAGGCATTGCTTTTCAGCCTGCAGCCCCGGGGATATTGTGCAGACAGGAACCCCTGAAATATTTTGCTGTACATATTTTTGATTCCATGCCAATAATTATTAATTTTGCACCCGGTTTAGGTTAAGCCGTTGTATTTGCCCGGGACCCAGTTCCCGGGCAAACCGGCAAAACAAGCTGATGGCCTCATAGTTCAATGGATAGAATAGCGGTTTCCTAAACCGTAGATCCAGGTTCGATTCCTGGTGAGGCTACTCCAAAAATGATAGACC
>SLRB01000267.1 GCA_007131165.1 Bacteroidales bacterium
AAAAGATTGCTGAAACTCCCGGGCGTCAATCATGCATATTACCCTGTTAAATGTATCATGAGAGGGAATACCCCCGGGAAGCTTCAAGAAGGTGGCCAGCCAGTCTTTTTTCCCTCTTGCATACCTGGCTATCTCGTTGAAATCATCAGCTCCGGCAATGATTGCCAAAACTACTATAAACAATATCTCGCTTAGCAAGTGATCGATCTTATGTGCTTGCCTGGGATCTTTAATATGTGCAAAATATTCATTGAACATATTAAAGGCATCTTTGTCTTTTATATTCATAATATTTAGTTTAAATAATATGTATTATATATATTGACTATAATACAAAATTTATATCTTTGTTAATAATTTTAAACTAAATTGTTATGGACAAGATACAAACAGGAAGGCCGGTCGATTTATCGGGAATAAACATCCAGGAACTCTACCAATGGCTAAGTACAAACAAACAGGCAAGAAAAATACTTATTTGTCAAGCAATGGTGGCATTGCATAAGGGTGTAAAAATGACCGAAGTCTGCAGTGTGCTGGATATAACAAGAGAAACAGTGAGGTTGTGGAAAAACAGGCTCCGCCGACAAGGACTGAAAGGATTAAGGCAAGGGAAGGTAGGTAAGCGATCCAAATTAAACCTGCAGAGAAAGAATGCGCTCAAAAAAATAATCAACAAACCCCCGGTAGCCCAGGGGTATAAAAACAAAAAATGGACCGGATTAATAGTACAGGATTATGCCAAAAAGCAATGGGGCATTGATATCAGCCTCAGAACAGCTCAGCTCTGGCTATCCGAAATCAGGTGATTTTTTTTCATGCGTTTGCCCTGGTTTAAGGACAATCTTGAAAAGTTCACGAAATATTTTAGACCCCTTATAAATAAGTTATAAAAAGTAACCCCTATAATAAACCAACCAAGCCCAGTGAAACAACGCGTAAGAACAGTACATACATCCCGCACAATGATGTTTGATGAGCTCTACTCGCTAATCAGCCATGGTGTATTTAATGAACAAGATATTGTTGATCTTAATTTGCTGAATAAGCTGTCCAAATCAAACATTAACAAAACTCTTAAATTTCTTTCAGGACTTTATGACTTCAAATCAGGAAATGAATTATGGAAGGTCTTTTTATTTCTTTGGAAACTAGCCGAAGAACCGGACCGGAGGATCATGACATTGCTTTATGCTTTGTATAAAGATGATCTACTATATCAAACCGCCCCGGCAATTCTAAAAACACCTCATGGCAAAAAGGTAATGGTTGAAAATATTCTGGATGCAATAAACAAAGCATGGCCAGGCCATTATGCTCAGACCACCGCACTTTCTGGTGCACAGAATATTGACTCATCATGGAAACAAGCCGGATATATTGAAGGCAAGGTGCGGAATATCCGTGTTACGGCAAAACCGGAATTCCCGGCTGTTTTATTTGCACTCTACCTCGGTAAGATCGAGGGACTTACCGGTGAAAAACTGCTTTCAACCAATTGGGTCAAAGTTCTTGAGGTCTCCGGTTCCAGGCTTAAAGAATTGCTTTCGCAGGCGGCAATCAGAGACATGATTGATTACCGGCAGGGTGGCGGCATTACAATTATTAAATTGGACAAAATTCTAACCCGGATTGTATCATGACCACAAAAGTAGATGCCCTGATCAACAATTACGAGAATGTTCTCAAGGAACCCTGGAACCGGAAATTGTCCGGCCAGGAGAAGGTGTGGTTCCTGGTATATGATCCTGCCGAGCAACGCAAGGTGATGTTTCGTCTTGGAGATTTTGAACGAGTTACCCTGAAGCACAAACGTCACTGGCTGGAGATTAATTTGGCGGACAGTTTTGCACGCTGGATGGCACAGCACGAATACAGGGAAGAGTATTTCAATGAACCAATGGGAATTCAGGATCAGGTGGAGACAGGATTTAAAGAATATGTTGTTACCCTTATCGGGGAAACCATCTCTCAGGCTCCTGACATTGAAAATACCGTAATTGCTATAACCAATGTGAATGCACTTTTCGGATTTATAAAACTCTCTGATGTTCTTAATGAGATATACCATTTGAACAAGGGAAGAATCCTGATATTCTTTCCGGGTGAATTTCATAACAACCATTTTAGGCTGATGGATGCCCGTGACGGTTGGAGTTACCTTGCACGACCCATAACTGCATAAAATACCAGTAATATGTTGAATAAAGAACTTTTTGTATTAAATCCGGACGATAACAACCTCATAAACGATGGGGTGGCACAAATTAACACCTCTTCTGTTGATCCCGAAGGACAAAAAATCATTCGCCACGAGATCAAAACATTTGTCTGCGAAGGTGAATATGAACGGGGATTGTTAAGGATACTCGACACTTACCTGCGAAACTTTGATCAGCCCAAGCAACCGGCTGTATGGGTAAGCGGTTTCTTCGGCAGCGGTAAGTCCCATCTGGTTAAGATGCTGTCATATTTCTGGGAGAATTTTAAATTCAGCGACGGAGTAACAGCACGTCAATTAAAGACCCTCCCTCAGGAACTAAACGAGCAGTTCTTCGAATTGAGCCGTAAGCAGGACCTTGTTGGTTCAGTTGTTGTCAGGGGGCTGCTTTCTGAGTACCCTTCCAAGGATGTGAGATACTCTTTCCTTCAGTTAATGCTTTCGAATCTCGGACTTCCGTCCAAGCTGCACCAGTTCAGATTCTATTACTGGTGCAAGACTGAAGGTATCCTTGATGGTTTGATAGAGAAGCTGGAAAATGCAGGTAAAAGTTTAAAGGAGGAGTTGAACAACCTGTATGTATCAAAATATATTCCAGGTGCCATCATGGAGCTACTTCCGGGGCATGCTGAATCAGAAGCACAAATCAGGGATCAGATCGGCAGGAATTTCCCGCGTGTAGATAGCATCAGCAAGGAAGACTTTCTTTATACAATTAAAAGTCAGATATTGCCCCTGGTCTCCGGTAAAATGCCTTGTATTCTTGTTACCCTGGATGAAGTTCAGCAGTTTATCGGCAGTGATGAAAATAAAGCCTCACACGTTCAATTCCTTGCTGAAGACCTTTGTGAAAACTTCAATGGCCGACTGCTTCTGGTAGCTACTGGACAAAATTCACTGTCTGAAACGCCTATTTTGCAAAAACTCACTGACCGTTATACAGTGAAGGTGCCTCTATCTGATAAGGACGTGGAAACGGTTACCTGGAAAACGGTCCTTGAAAAAAAACCGTCGGCATTCAGCCCGGTTGATCAAAAACTAAACAGTTCCCTTGGAGAGATTGCCAGTTTGCTGGAAGGTTCTGATTTTGGCTTTACGCAGGAAGACAAGCAAACACTGGTTGCCGATTATCCCATACTGCCATCCACCCGTAAGTTCTGGAAGAGGGTGATACAGGCCATTGATGTTGCCGGCACCTCCGGTCAGCTAAGAAGTCAGTTGCGCATCGTGGACGAAAGCATTAAATCTGTTAGTCAGAAGAGACTTGGAGAGATTATCCCCGGCCGACTTTATATTTGAGCAAAAGAAACAGCAGCTCATTCAGAATGCCGAATTACTGAACGAACAAAGCAATATAATTGAGGAACTCAATTCACAAGGCGGAGGTGGAGTATTGAAAGCAAGGATTCTTGCCATAACCTTCCTTATTGACCTGTTGCCACGTGATTCAGCCAAATTCAAATTAAAATCCGATAAGAAAACCATTGCCGATCTGCTTATCGACAACCTGAATGAACCTTCTGATCAATTCCGCCGGAAAATAGATCAACTTACAGATGACCTTGTCCAACAGGATAAATATCTGATACCTCTTGATGATGAGTATAAGTTGCAGACCCGTGTCGGGGCTGAATGGGAAAAGGAATTTACCCAACAGGCAAACAAATACCGCAACGATGAGCAAAAGTTATACGAGGTAAGGCATACCAGGATAATATCCTTCCTCAATGAAAAATTTAAAACTGTATTTGTTCCACAGAGAAAGAGTAAGATACGGCGGGATCTGACACTTTACTCTGGTGACAACAAGCCCCAGATACTGGATAAATTGAACCTTTGGGTCAGGGATGGATGGTTGGAAAATGAAGCCAGTTTACTCGATGAAATACGTGCAGAAGGCACTGACGAGGCCTTGGGTTATTTGTTTGTTCAGAAAACCAGAAGTGAAGAGTTGAAACGGGAAATGGTAAAGTTTCTTGCAGCGGAAGCCACCCTGGGTGAGAAAGGAACCCCATCTACTCCGGAGGGTGAACTAGCCCGGAAAAGTATGGATACCCGAAAAAAGATGGCCGCGGGACAGATAAAGGATCTGATCGAAAGTATTTGCAACGAGACCAGGGTATTTCTTGCAGGGGGCGCACCGGTTGATACGGGTGATTTCGCCGCAAATATCAGGAATGCGCTTGAATCCATAGCATCAAGGCAATTTCCCGAGTTTAAAAAAGCAGATTTCACCGATTGGGACAAAGCCTTAAGAAAAGCCCTGAACAACGATACCCATGCATTGAAAGCAATTGGTTTCAATAATGAGCCCAAGGATCATACAATGACAGCCGATCTGTTAAATTTCATAGGTCAATCAGGAAAACCCGGAAAAGATGTTCGTGCCAATTTTGCAAAATCCCCATACGGATGGTCACAGGATGCTGTTGATGCAATGCTCATTGTTTTGAAAATGACCGGGCATCTATCAACCGGTGAAACCAACCTGAATCAGAGAAG
>SLRB01000149.1 GCA_007131165.1 Bacteroidales bacterium
CATGGTTTTGTAGAAGTCGTACACAAACTCCAGGAAGCCAGTAAGATTTTTATCTTTTGTCATGACAAAATTTGTTTGTTAATAAAATAATATTGATTCTTAGTCTTATAAATAATTTATCAGTTTAATAAGCTTAACAGTAACCTCATTATGTATTTCAGAATTCAATACCAATCATCAGGATATCGTCTATCTGTTTGATATCTCCCTGCCATTGCACATAATCTTCGGCAAAATGCTGGTTGTATTCCTCCATGGTAAAGTCGGGGTTTGCCGAAATAGTCTCCCTTATACGCCGGGGCCCATATTTCTTGCCCTCCGGCCCTCCTATCTGATCGGGAAGTCCGTCAGAAAAAACAAAAACCTTGTCACCCTTCAATATCTTGATCTCATGGTTTGTGAAATCTTTTTCCGGCTTTCTCCGGTGAGGTATTCCTCCGATTGCTTTCCTGTCGCCCTTGTGTTCGATCAGCTCGCCATCTCTCAACATATACAGCGGCCGGTGCGCCCCGGCAAATTCAATCCGGTTTTCCCCCATAGCAATCTTTATCAGGGCGATATCCATACCATCACGTGCATTTGCATCAACCCTTTCCTGCTTCAGCGTATGGCGAACACCTGCATGCAACTCATCCAGGATACCTGCTGCCGAAAGCTCTCTTTCATGATCGACTATATTATTCAGAAGGAAATATCCAATGAAAGATATAAGCGCTCCGGGAACTCCATGACCGGTGCAATCAACAGCAGCAATATAAAGATTTTCATTTTTCTGGAAGAACCAGGGGAAATCGCCGCTTACAACATCCCGTGGTACATAAAAAATAAATGAATTCGGCAGAAAATCCCTTATAAAGGATGTATCCGGCAATATTGCACCCTGAATGCGTTCGGCATAATTGATACTTTCAGTAATCTTCTTGTTTTTCTCCTGTATCAGGAGCTCAATCTGTTTGGCCTTGGTAATATCGTGCCCAACAAATAAAATTGTCTCCAGCTCATTTTCATTATATTCGGGTATTGCATTCAAACGCATTATCCGCTCGCCATCTGCCGTTTCAATAGTAAGTTCTGAAGCAATCTTTTCAGAAGAGGCTTTTATTCTCTTGATGGCATCCTTGAAAAAGTTGAAAAGCGTATCATTTAGTTTTACCTCATTGATAGTCCTGTTTATTACCTCCCTCGGATCCAGTCCCGTATACTTTTCAATAACCGGATTGGCATAAAAGAATTTACCGGTTGTGCCGAGACGAACTATCATATCAAGACTGTTCTCAGAAAGCGCCTGCATTTTAGACCTCAGCCTCTCCTCCTTTTCAGCCCTAACCCGCTCAGTCATGTCGCGCGAGTTAATAATTATTCCTTTTATTGCAGGATCATGCAGGAAGTTCCTCCCAGTTGTCTCAAGGTATATTTTCTTGCCATCCTTTCTAACATATGTGTACTGTATGGTTATTACCTCCGAAGGATCTTTGAGAAGCTTGTTGAACATGTTTTTAAACTCAGTCTCACCTTTCGGGGTTAAACGGTCGAAGTCCTTACCCTCCATCATTTCTTCAGGCGTATATCCGAGGATTCTCAACACCGAAGGACTCTCATATATCATTTTCATATTCTGATCGTAGATCGTAATGATCTCCGAGGCGTTTTCAAGAAGCGAATGAAGCCGTTTCTGCACCTTTTCAACCTCCTCTACCTGCATTTCAAGCCTCTCATTGGATTTTTCCAGCTCTTCGTGTGTAGCCCTCATTTCTTCGGCACTTTGCCTTAATGCCTCCTCGTTCTCAGTCAGCTCCTGGGTCATCTGCTGTGCTTCCTGTAAAAGCTTTTCTGTCTTCTGGTTTATATTCAGGTTAAATATGGTTCTTGCGATAATCTCCCCAAGCTCCCTCATATAAGTAATGGTGTGATCGGGCATCTCGTCTTCCAGTGAAGCAAACTCAAGAATACCCTGCAGCTTTTCATCTGTTATCAGGGGCACTATTAAAAGACTGCCTGGTTTCTTATCGCCAAGTATTCCGGAAGTTACCGTTACATAGTCATCAGGTATTTCTGTGCGGTAGATAATATCCTTTTCATATGCACACTGGCCAATCAGCCCCTGGCCTATACTGAATTCCTGTTTTACATATTTTCTCCTGTTATATGCGAAAGTAGCAACATTCACAAGGGTGCCGCTCTCTTCATTATAAATATACAATGCGCCCTGTATTGCCTTGATATACCTGATTAATTGCTTTACAACCTCAATTGCAAGTGTGTCGATACTGTTATGAAGCCTTAAGATATTTGCGATTATATCCTTCCCGGCGGCAATCCAGTTCTGCACCTCCTCCTTCCTTTTATTTTCCAGCAAATTATCCCTCATCAGCAAAAGAGACCTTCCCAGATCGTCATCCCTGAATTCCAGATCGAGGCTTGCATTAAAATCACCTTCTCCTATCCTTTGTGCAAAGGCTGCATTTTTTCTTATGCTCCGGTTTTTCTCCTCCAACTCACGCAAAAGTTTTTGCCGCCCCCTTTCCGACCTGAAGAGGAATCCAAAAGCTGCAAGACCAGCAGTCAGAGGCAGCAGTGAGACAAACCAGAAGCCAGGGTATTCTGAATGAAGCTCCTTCAGGGCATCAATGTTAAAACCATAGCCTGAGCCTGTAAACGTTACCGACCAAACCATTAACACCAGCACAAATGTAGCGGCAACTGTTATGCCCGTGCGTAAAAAAACCTCATTTAGCCTTTCCTTATCCAGATCTGTTGTAATCATAGGTTAAGCACTTATTTTCTTGCCTGACAGTACTTTTATCTCTTTACTTAATACCTTTCCTGCTTTTAAAAAGAACTGCTCGGCTTCCCTGTTAAATGGTTTGAATGATGCAAGCTCTGTTACTGCAACCGTTTCGCCCTGATGGACAAAAGGAACAACAAGCAGGTGGGACGGGTAACTGCTTCCAAGTCCGCTCAGAACAGTCATATACCCGTCAGGCACATTGTCTATATTAAGTATCTCCTGGTTTTTTGCCACCTGCCCTGTAAGTGTAACTCCAATTTCAAAAGGCGCGGGTGGCTTATCAGAATAAAATGCATAGGATGTTGCACAGGAAAAGGTATCGGCACCATTATCCCTTATATATACAATACCCTGAACTGCTTCAAACTTATTTGCTGCAGCCGATAAAAACCTTTCCATTAGAAATTCCGGAGCCTCTTCACCGTTTACCTGTTTCAGCAGCTCATCAACGAAAAGGTCAAAATCAGGAGTTGCATCTTCTATGTCATCTTCTCCGGGGTGCAAAGCTTCCGTATCATCCCGGGTATAGCTGCCGGTGTTTTCATCTACCGGATTATCAGTCTCTCCAAATGCAGTTTTTTCATTTGTCCTGCGGATAACAACAACATACTGGTATATGCCCAGGAGAAGGATCAATGCAAGATAGAAAAAGGTGAGCAGACCAGCCTCCCCGTCATTCCCGAACGAGAACAACAGGAGAAATGCAGAAAGCAGCATAAAAGCCAATGCTACAGAAGACTGGTACAAATCATTGTTAAATTTGCGCATTTCCCTGAATTTTTTTAAAAAATCTGATAATCTGTTCAGTGTTGTAAACATGTTGCACTTTTGTAATTTTCATTGATTCCAAAGGCATAACAGGAACCTGGCACTCATTTGGATCCTGCACGATGGTTGTCCCACCCATATCACCCACCATTTTCAGTCCGCCGGCACCATCCCTGTTGGCTCCTGAAAGTATTATCCCTGCAAGATCCTGGCGATAAGCTTTTGCCGCAGAGAAAAAGGAAAGGTCGATCGAAGGCCGCGAATGGTTTACCTGGGGTTCAGTTGACAATGCGAACCGGTTACCAAGTTCAACGAACAGGTGGTAGTTTGAAGGTGCAAGCCAGGCAAAACCAGGCCTTATATAATCCTTATCATCCGGTTCCCTTACGGGGATGGAAGATTTTATCGAAAGCGCCTCAACAAAACCAGACCTGACATGCTTCAGCCGGTGAAGGATCAGCAGTACAGGAACCGGAAAATCACTGTTCAGTGCATTGAGTATTCTGGCAACTACCTGGAAGCTGCCGGCTGATCCACCTATTATAATTGCCTTATACATCGCTATCCAATCTTTCTGAAAACATTCTCATTCTGGTCGGCCCTTATGAAAGACTTACCATAGAGTGTATGGGTAAGGGTCTCCCCCGAACCAGTTACAAGGTATCCTCCCGTTTGAAGATTACTGTATATTACCTCAAGCACCCTGTTGCAGAGGGTAAGATTAAAGTATATCATCTTATCTCTGAATATCACACAACTAACAGGCTCCGGGGGTGCTGCCAGGTGACTGTTTTCAAGAAAATAGCCTGCCAGTGACATCAGGTCCTTTTTCCAGTACAGCTTCCCTGCATCATTATCAAGGTAACCTGAAAGGCTGGTCTTTCCGGTAACTTTTTTATAATTGTCTTCACTTACCTTCAGCTTATGGTTGCCGAACCTGCCGGAACTGATGCTTTTAAGTCTTTCTTCGCATATTGAGGTCACGCTTATTGAAGATCTCTCCAGAAGATCATCATCTTGTAACAGCAGGATAAGTGAAACAAGATCATCGGCAGAGGTGCATCCGGGCAGCCAGAAACCTGCCTTATTCGATTTCCTGAATATTTCCGGAATAACATTGTCCCTGAGGAGTCGCCAAATTGAAGGATCACGGAACAATTCAGTTGTCTCAACCAGTAACTGGTCAACAAAAGCGCCTCTGAAAAGATTATCCGAGCTTATTTTTGAGATAAGCGTTCCGGGGTCAGTGATCCCACAATTACCGGCAGCAACCTCCAGCCGCCTCGTAAGTGAAACCAGCGAATAACCGGAAAAATCGGGGTATCCGCTTTCAGCAAGAGCCGCAGTAATTTTCCGTACATCGGTCACACCCAGAATTAACTTTGCCATAGAGGAACCTTAATTAAATACTACGTGCCGTTTAAATGTTGTACTGAAACAAACACGTGATATACAAATTCAAAAGTATTCAAAAAGGAATCAGGAATAAGCAATCTGAAAATGACCTTCATTACTTTCAAAAGATGATTCAGATCATCTTTCAGAAGATCCCGGGCTTTTTATAGGCATGGCCGGTCCTGATGAACCGGTCAGATACCGGAGAGGCAATTGTTTCATGGCTGCCAATAACCAGGATGCCACCAGGGTGTAGGTTATTGCAGAACATTTCAAAAATGCGGTTCTGGAGTGAGTGATTAAAGTAAATAACTACATTCCTGCATATTATCAGGTCAAACTTACCCGGGTAGGAAACCTCACCGGCTACCAGATCATGCTTTTTAAATACAGGCTTCTCGAGCAAGAAGGGCTTTATTGAAATAATGTCACGTTCCTCGTCAACATCAAGATACCTGGAGTAGGGAACATTTGCTGCCCCGGTGGATTTATCCCGGCTCCTGCCTACCACAAGATCAAAATTTTCAAGGTAGCCTTTATTGAACCTGTACCTGTATTTACCGGATCTTGCAACCTTTAGAACTTCAGAATTGATATCCGTTGCAATAACTCTGGCCCTGTCGAATAATCCGGCCTCATTTAGCAATATTAGCATGGAATAAACCTCCTGGCCAGTCGAACATCCTGCATGCCATATATTTATCGTCGACCACGTTTTAAGTCCGGGCAGGACCTTTTTACGGAGAAATTTCCAGACCGATGGGTCGCGGAACAGTTCGGTAGTATTAACAGTTACTTTATTTATTATACTCTCAAGATAATCACTGTAATTGCTGATATCACGCACGAGCCTGTTAATATCGGTTTTTTTGTCAGCTATAACTTTGCCGACCATCCTCTTCAATGACTTGTCGGAGTAATCGCTAAAATCGTATTTTGAATACTGCCTTACCGTTTTGACAAATAGCCTGAAATCGCTGTCCGAAACTTCTCTTTCCATCAGATGATCCGTCGGTGATTATTTCTTTAAATGGCAAAAATAGTTAAATCAGGATAAGTTTTGATCAATGCTATCCATAGGCTCCCTGGTCACTATTGTGAACGGACCAATAAATTAATGCTGAGATGCAATAAACCCGTTTGATATGTACGTAATTCCCATAATTTATACTGATTTATATGGCTTATACGTACAAATCAAACTTTTTGTTGGTATTTTTGCCGCTTAACCCGTCAAATTGATTACCTTTATCTATCATCAGATACCAAAAACAAGGAAGAATACATAATAACACAGTACACAACATGGATCAAAAATCAAGAAAAATCTTAGTTGTAGACGATTCGGAAACAAACCTTATCCTGCTGGAAGCCGTACTTGAAGAGAGCGGCTGGAAAGTCAACACTGCAAGTTCGGTCAAACAGGCAATGGATATGATACACTCAGAAAAACCTGACCTTATCCTGCTGGATCTTCTTATGCCCAGGGTTGACGGATATGCCATGCTGGACAGGTTAAAGGCAAACGAGGATTATAAGGATATCCCTGTTATTGTGGTTTCGGCAGTGGTTGATGCAAAAACACAGAAGACCTGCCTGGATAAAGGAGCATGTGATTACATGCCCAAACCGGTTGATATTGACACTCTGCTTGTCAGAGTAAACGAAATACTCGATAATCCCGGAGCATAGGAACTAACGGCAACAGGCAGGGTTCAACCCCCCGGCGGCCTTTCATCCCGCCGTCAGAAGCCAATACATTTACGTGCAAAACCAACCATATTAAACTCTTCCGGCTACAACCGATTGTACATTATTTTTTATTGCCGTCACAGGCCGCTTTCTCCTTATCGAAACAGTCATCCAGCTTCGACAGGAAGCCTGTACCAACAGCATCCACAAACGGGAACAGGATCATATCGGCCCCGGCATCAATCAGCTTCTTTGCATTTCCTGCATGGTGCTGCGTGAGTACAACCCTACCTTCGAATTTATGATGCTTTAGTATTTTGAGCAGATGCATATTAATTTCAAAGTCAGACAATGTGCTGATTAAAACATTTACCTTTTTCATGGGTAACGACTCGGGAAGGTCGGGGTCTTCGGCGTCGCCGAACTGGGCGACCCTACCTTTCTTTCTCCAGCGCTCCACTGCCCCCGGATCAAAATCGACCCCCATAACCCTCCTGCCCGATCGCTCAATGCTTTTGGCAATATTGTTGCCGTATCTGCCCAAACCTATGATAATTACATCAAATAGTTCTTCCTCAAGCTTCTTCACCTTGCTTTCGCGGAAGGGCTCCTTTCTCTCAAAGATTCCAAGAAGAGGAGAAAGAAACTCGAAGATTTGATGAGAATAAAGTATCATATATGTAGAAAGCCCGATGGTGATCAGTCCCACAAGGATGATCAGTCCCATGGTATTATCATCAATATGCCCGAGCTGCAAGCCAAGTGCAGCCAGTATCAGTGAAAACTCGCTTATCTGGGCCACTGCAAGACCAGCAAGGAATGAGGTGCGTTTTTTATACCCCATAAGCCCCATAATAACGAGAACAATCAATGGATTACCTATGAGTACAAACAGAGAAAAAGCCAAAGCCGGTTTAATCTGCTCACCAATAAGGGACAGGTCAAGTTCTGCCCCCAGGTTGATAAAGAAGAACAGGAGTAAAAAATCACGTAAGGTTGTCATCCTGCTGCTTATTATTTCCCGGTACTCGGTCGATGCAAGTGATACACCAGCCAGAAATGCCCCCACCTCCTTGCTGAAACCGAGCCAGTCGCCTACCGCTGCAAGCGCGACAGCCCATGAAATGGCAAAAAGCGTCATAAGCTCCTGGGAGTTACCCAGCAACTTTATAAGACGGGGCAGTACATATCGCATAAGCAGACCTATAACGGCCAGCATACCAAACCCTTTCAATATCACAACAGCAATTTCAAAACCAGGACTACCTGTTGATCCGGCACCAAGAGCGGAGAGAAATATCATCACAAGTACTACAACGATATCCTGCACTATCAGGAAACCAATAGAGATCTGGCCGTGCAGCGAATCAATCTCTTTTTTGTCAGACAGCAGCTTCACAATGATAATTGTACTCGAAAAGGTAAGTGCCACCGCAACATACAGGGCGGTCATTGTTGAAAAGCCAAAACCGATGGCAATAATGTAACCAAAAAATGAGGTAAAGAGTACCTGTCCCATTCCCGTTAGCAGAGCAACTTTACCGGTCGACTTGATTAGGGTCAGGTCGAGCTTCAGCCCGATGGCAAACAGCAGGATAGCAATACCCAGTTCAGCCAGCAGGTGCACCTTATCTATCGACTGCAACAAATCCAGTCCCCATGGCCCAACCAGTATACCAACTCCGATAAAAGCAACAATCAGGGGCTGTTTAAGGAACCTTCCGGCAAGTCCAACAAGCGCCGATATTATCAGTATGGCGGCCAGTTCGAAAAAAGGGTTGGAAATATCGTCCATTATTTACTATGTTAGCAGCTAATTTGTGCCCGGAACCGGACTACCCCGGTAATACCCGATAAAAACCAATGGCTTAACCGGACTGTAAAATTAAAGCTTTATTGTTTAAAATTCATGTTTTTTATCCACAGCCACCAGCCTCTGATGCGTTTTACCCTGAAGTAATTTATTGCCGGCATGTGCTTGCCTAACCGGAAAGATTAATTTATCTTTATATTCCGGCATACAATACAAGTCATTACGGTTTAACCGGTTTTTTACACGGGATGATTATTGACCAACCCGGGGCCAGAATGCAACAGCCATGTTAAGGAAACTGACTGGTACAAAAATCTCTACTGAATGGCGAATTACAACCGACCATAACCATAAAAATTTAAACAGATGCAACGCCCATGTGCTGATGCACACAAAATAAAATGTTCAAGGCACTGAATATCTACTGTATGCAAAATACAGTTCACTGAATATTAATTTGATTAACTTAATATTATACAAATGAACCGAATGAACCAAACGATTAAAGCCAGGCTGTATACAATCCTGATCCTGCTATCGCTGTGCATAATTCCGGCCATATCTGCGGAAAGACCGATGACACCCTATGATATTTTTAACCTGAAGGATGTTTCGGAAGTTGCTGTTTCACCGAACGGACAATTAATCGCCTATACCCTGAATGTTCCCAGGCCGTTTTCCGATCCCCCCGGCACTGATTACAGGGAACTTTACGTTTACAACATCTCTTCAGGAGAGATAACTCCCCTGCTTACCGGAAAAAGCAGAATATTCACAGTGAGCTGGACACCAGACGGAAGGGTTGCTTTCAGGTATACCGGGCCGGATGCCACAGGCCTGCAGGTATTTGCAATTGATGTGCATGGTGGAGAGCCGGTCCAGTTAACACGTTTTGAGCGCACGGTTGGCTCCTATGAGTTCATCGAAGGTAACAGGATCGCATTTACCGCCCAGTCAGCACCTGACCCTGAAAGGACCCATTTGCTGGAAATGGGTTTTGATGCAGAAATATATGAGGAGGAGTACCGCGACATTAATCTTTACATTTATGACCTGGGCACCCATGAAGCCCGGCAGGTAACCAGCGGAGTCACTGTTTTCGACTTTTCAGTGAGTCCTGACGGCCGTTATGCTGCCGCTGCCATAGCTGATAAGAACCTGGTGGACTATTCGTTTATGTTCAAGGACATATACCTGGTTAACCTCGAAACAGGTAATAAGGAGATGATGCTGGATATACCCGGAAAGCTGGGTGGTATTGTTTGGAGTCCCGACGGCAAGCGAATAGCCTTCACGGCAGCTTCCGGCGTACACGACTCGGTAATCGGCAGCCTGTTTGTCGCCGAAGTGCCTGAAAACAGACAATTCGAGGATCTTAGAAATTATGCAGAGGGGATGAGGGCATCAATAATAAATGCCAGGTGGAAAGATAACAACACACTCCTTTATGTATCTGAAGAAGGAGTTGACATGGTGCTTAGCGAGCAGGCAGTGGGTGCACCCTCCAGGAGGGTGCTGATTGAAGGCGGAAATTTGGTCTTCCGCTCTTTCAGCCGTTCAGGAAACATTATCGCCCTCTCCGGTAACACACCACAGCATCCCAACGAACTTCACCTGTTTGATCTCAATGACGGCAGATTAGAGAGGCTTACCGATCATAATCCATGGCTGGCCGGCATGAAAACAGGCAGGCAGGAGATGATGGTATACCATGCAAGGGACGGACTGGACATAGAGGCAGTGCTTATTTACCCGGTGGATTACGAACCGGGTAAATCATATCCCGTGATCACTTATATACATGGCGGACCAGAAGCGGCTAACCAGAACGGCTGGGTAACAAGGTACAGTATATGGGGACAGGTTGCTGCGGCACGGGGCTACTTTTTCTTTATGCCAAACTACCGGGCCGGATCAGGACGGGGAGTGGACTTTACAATGGAAGGTTTCGGCGACCTGGTGGGCAAGGAGTACGACGATGTACTTGATGGGATTGACCACCTGATTGATATAGGTTACGTTGACAAAAAACGGGTTGGAATTGGCGGAGGCTCCTACGGCGGTTATTTCTCAGCCTGGTCGGCCACCCGGCACACCGACAGATTTGCAGCGTCTGTTGTGTTTGTAGGTATAAGTAACCAGATATCCAAACGCAACACTACAGACATACCATGGGAGGATTACCTTGTCCACTGGGGATTCTGGACACATGAAGACCCCGAGAAGGTGTGGGGGGCCAGCCCAATCAAGTATGCCCCCGGAAGCGTTACCCCAACCCTTATACTTCACGGGACTGAAGATCCCAGGGTGCCGCCCTCGCAGGGACTTGAGCTCTACAGGAAACTAAAACTGCACGGCAAGGCACCGGTCCGGCTTATCTGGTACCCGGGTGAAGGACACGGGAATGCAAAAAACACCAACAGGCTTGATTATATTGTCAGGACAATGGAATGGTTTGACTGGTATCTGAGAGACAAAGGGCCGCGTGATGAGATGCCCCATAAATATATTGACTTCGAGATCGAAAAATAACCAGCTAATCAGAAAAACCGGTATTTTGGGTGGAGCCGGAAAACAGGATTGTAATGAACCACCCGAACAGGGACAGGTAAAAAAATATGAACGGGCCCACCAGAAGCTTTCCCCGTTCATATTATGCAAATTCCGGCTTCCCCGAACAGGGACAGCTATTGATCCTGAAGAGTCAGGTCGCCCTGGGGCTCAACCACTTCGCCCTGTATTCGCAATATGGCAGTCTGGCGATTAGCTGCATTTGATTGTACGGTAACTGTACGTCTTATCCTGTGCGGCCGGGGAACTACCCTGAATTCAACCTCAACATAACCGCTGTCGGCCGGCGCAATAGGCTCCCTGGTAAAGTCATTCACCCTGGTGCCGCAGCAGGCCCTTACATTGGTAAGGACCAGTGGCTGGCTGCCCTTGTTATATATTACAAAACTTATTTTACCATCAGGCACTTCATCGCTTGAAATCTGCCCATAATCATGAAGTTCGCGGTCGAATGAAATAAATGCCCCCTGGTGTTCCTGTGAGGTCGCATAACCTGCAACAGAAAGTAAAATAAACATGCTCAGCAAAACTTTCATAGTCTTATATTTTTTATCACTAACTTAATTTTTATTATCATGCCCCGGGGTTTCCCTTTCCGGTTCACTATCCTTTATTACGGTTACAGATAAAATATGTTGCACAAAATTAACCTGCAAAATGATTGCATATATCACATCTTAAAGTTTTTAATAAAAATTAACACAATACCCTGCACAACCATATCAAACAAATACCGTTCCATTACGTTCTTAGTTAAGGACATGTGAAGTTACAGGAAAAACAATTTTCTTTGATTTTCCGGTAAAAATAATACATATTAGAAAAAGGATAATCATTAATTTTTATACTTTTGCTCCCGGATTGACCGGTAAATTAAACTAATAGCAGCTGATGAGCCAACCAAGTAGCCTTACTCTTGCCAAAGTACTCGAAAACAGTCGGGAAAAATTTACTGAACGCCCCGCACTGTCTTTTGTGGGACAGGATCCCTATACCTACAATGATGTTTATACACTTGCTGAAGATATATCATCCTTTTTACTGTCAAGGGGGATTAAAAAAGGTGACAGGGTTGCCATTCTCAGTCAAAACATGCCAAACTGGGGGGTGTCTTACCTTTCGGTCACCTCGATGGGTGCAGTTGTTGTACCCATACTGACAGAGTTTAACGAGAAAGAGATCAAAAAGATACTGGAGCACTCTGAATCGAGTGCTATAATTGTTTCTTCCCGGCTTGCACCAAAACTCAGGAAATCCCTGCCTGATACGCTTAAAGTTGTTCTGGTTGCCGACACACTTGACCTTGCAGACCGCGATGTGGTAAATGAAACCGGTAATTTACTTGTCACCGAAACAAGGGAGCAATGGAGGCCTGAACCGGACAAGTCCTTCAATAACGCAGAAAGGCAGGTGCCCGGCGAAGATGACCTTGCAGCAATACTCTATACATCAGGCACGACAGGGAACCCCAAGGGTGTAATGCTGACTCACAAAAACCTTGTGTCAAATGCAGTGAATACGGGACATATCCAGAAGGTTATACCGGATGACCGCCTCCTGTCAGTCCTTCCATTGTCGCATACATACGAATGCACCATTGGATTTATCATCCCTGTTATGAACGGCGCCTCGGTATATTACCTGGAAAAACCTCCGACGGCAAGTATCCTGGTGCCCGCGATGCAGCTGGTAAAACCCACCATGATGCTTACTGTGCCCCTCATCATTGAAAAAATTTACAAAATTCAGGTTTTGCCAAAGCTCACGGGTTCACCGGTTATGAGGGCCCTGTTCAAACAACCGTTTTTCAGGAAGAAGCTGCATAAACTGGCAGGTAAAAAAATTTACAAGACTTTTGGAGGGAAATTGCACTTTTTCGGTATTGGAGGAGCAAAACTCGGTGCAGAAACCGAACAGTTCCTTCGCGACGCCGGTTTCCCCTATGCTATCGGTTACGGACTGACAGAAACATCTCCTCTGCTGGCAGGATGCAAACCGTCTCTCACCAGGTACCAGTCCACCGGTTTCAGTCTTCCGGGGCAGCAGCTTAAGATAGATAACCCCAACCCTGAAACTGGAGAAGGAGAGATCCTGGCAAAAGGCCCCAATGTAATGAAGGGATACTACAAGGATGAAAAACAGACAAAAGCAGTATTCACAGAAGACGGATGGTTCAGGACCGGAGATCTTGGTGCTTTTGACGAGGACAATTTTCTGTATATAAGAGGAAGGCTAAAGAACATGGTACTGGGACCAAGTGGGGAAAATATCTACCCCGAAGAAATTGAAGCAGTAATCAACAACCAGTCCCTGGTACTCGAATCGGTGGTTTATGAAATGAAAGGCAAGTTGGTAGCCCTTGTCCATCTCAATTACGAAGAGCTCGAGAAATATTATGCCGAGCTGAAAAATACTGCCAGGAACATGCAGGTCCAGATGAACGACTTTATCAACGAAAAGCTCAAGGAGATACAACAAAAAGTCAATACCGAGGTGAACAAGTTTTCCAAAATAACCAAAGTAATTGAACAGCAATCGCCTTTTGAAAAAACACCAACCCAAAAGATAAAGCGCTTCCTATACCAGGATAAGAACAAGGCCAGTTAGGAAGGACCCGGGCCACGGGGCACACAGACAGTTTTCAGCCATACCTCCTGTTTCCTGCTAAGTATGGATCAGCCGGAATTCAAAGAAAAGGTATGCACTTTTCCAGACCAATTCCCCGGGAGCCCTTGAGCAGTATAAACCTGTCCTGCAAAGGATTTTCATTGAGATAAGCAATCAGCCGGTCGGTGCTTTCAAACCTGGTAAAATTGCCGGGTACCGGGATGCTGCTGAATATCCTACCAACAAGTATTACCTCACGGTAACCGGAATCCATCAGGAGGCGGATGATCTTACTGTGTTCCTCTTCAGCATATCTTCCGAGTTCGAGCATATCGCCAAGTATCACCGACCTGTTGCCTCCAGGCAAAGATGAAAAATTGACCAGGGCCGACCTCATGCTGTCGGGATTAGCGTTATAGGCATCCAGCAAAAGTTTGTTATGTTTGGTTTGCTTTAGCTGTGACCTGTTATTTGAAGGAACGTAATTTTCAATCGCTTTTTTTACCTGTTGTGGCTCAACCCCGAAATATGTCCCCACACACACAGCAGCCAGGATATTCTCAAAATTGTAAGATCCGGCAAGATGGCTCCTTATCAGGAAATTAAAGGGGGGATCTCCTGCTGCGATCTCTCCTTCGATTCCTTCTGAAGAATCAATTAGTTTGCCTTTGACAAAACACCCCTCTCCGGTACCATAGTACAACGCATCAAGCCCGAGATCATAAGCCAGTTTCCTGAGCATGGGCTGTCCATGATTGACAAATGCCTTCCCCCCGGATCTTCTTAAGTACCTGAAGAGTTCGCCTTTGGCAGTAAAAACACCCTGAAGTGATCCAAAACCCTCAAGATGAGCCTTCCCGATATTTGTTATTAGTCCGTGACCCGGCCGGGCTATCCTGCACAACAGATCTATCTCCCCAATATGATTAGCTCCCATTTCAATAATTGCCAAATCATGATCCCCTCGCAGCCTGAGCAAAGTAAGCGGAACTCCAATATGATTGTTCAGGTTGCCTTCAGTAGCTATGGTGACGAATTTACTCCCAAGGACATCACGCATCAGCTCCTTGGTTGTTGTCTTCCCGTTAGAGCCGGTAATGGCCACCATGGGCATATCAAACAGGCTGCGGTGGTACGTGGCAAGCATCTGGAGCGTAGAGAGGACATCTCCAACCAGCATGGTCATCCCCTTAACTGCATAGCTGCTATCATCAATAACAGCCATAATACAGCCCTTGTCCAGTGAACTCTTTACATAATGGTGTCCATCATACCTCTCTCCCCTGAGGGCAAAAAACAACTTTCCCTTCACCTCTCCCCTGCTGTCTGTTGTCACACCTTCAGAGCCAAGGAATACCCTGTGCAATTCTTCGATACTCATATACGTACAAAAATAAAAAAACCCCATGTTCAAATGAGGTTTTTTATATTATAAATATGTATGTATTCTTTTTAGTTCTGCCGGGGGCCGCCAACGCGGTTCATGGCACACCTGAACCCAAGGTCATCCCTCGACTCATCCTGGTGCAGGTACCTCCTGGTGCCGGGTGACAGCCAGTATGCCCTGTCTCTCCAGGAACCTCCCTTATAAACCCTTACCTCGTCACTTATAAGAGAAGTGAAATCTCCGTCACGCTGGGAGTACATCCTGTTGCTGCCGGCAGGGTCCTCACTGTCAAAATCAAGGCTTGACCTGAGGTCGCCATCACGGTAATTTATATAATCGGCACGGCTGATATTCGGACTGCGAAAAGCATCTTCCTCGCTGATCGGTTCACGCTCAAGACGTCCAAGCTCATTTTTCTGTGCGATATTACCCTCTTCATCAGTAACAAGTTGAGTAAATACGTTCCCTCTGAAAGGTCTGAACTCATCAACATCAAGATGGGAAAGAGGCCTGTAAACATCCTGTACCCACTCATTGACATTGCCCGCCATATTATAGAGCCCATAATCATTGGGCCAGAAGGACCTTACCGGGGATGTTATCTCGGCACCTTCATCAGCATGCCCAGCAACACCCATATAATCGCCGCCACCCCTCACAAAATTGGCCCTCATCTGGCCAAGATGCCTTCTTGAATCATTCCTTGTATGATGACCGTCCCAGGGATATATCCTGCCGCCGTAAATTCGCTCTTCATAAGTATTGCCAATAAGTCCCAGTGCAGCGAACTCCCATTCGGCTTCTGTAGGAAGCCTGTATCTCGGGAGAAGGATACCGTCTTCAAACTGAACGCGTCGTTCTCCGCCTTCCGGCGAGAGACTGGGAAGGTTCTGCAATACAAGCCCCTCATACTGGCCTGCCAGGTAAGCCTCGGTATTGAAGTTGTTTTCATTTACCTGATTGGGATCCCATTCAAGAATTCCCTCCCGTATGAGTATCATCTCGTTAACACGATCGGTACGCCATACGCAATAGTCATTCGCCTGCACCCAGTTTACACCTACAACGGGATAATCATTGAAAGCCGGGTGGCGGAAGTATGTTTCAACATACGGCTCATTGTAGCCGAGAGGACTTCTCCATACCGTTGTGTCGGGCAAAGCATTCCTGTATACATCGGGGTGATCGACATAAACCCTCCTCAACCAGTGAAGGTATTCCCTGTAATCGACATTGGTAACCTCCGTTTCGTCCATGTAAAATGAACTTACGGTCACACGGCGGGGAACATTGTTCCAGTCGTACATTACATCTTCCTGTGTTCTCCCCATCATGAATGTACCACCCTCAATAAAAACAAGACCGGGGCCTGTCTCCTGATCAATGTAATCCCTGACCTCAAATCCACCCATCTCCGGATCATTGTGCCGCCATCCTGTAGTGCTTGATACATCAGACCTTCCTCCTCCCAGCAAACCACAGGAGGTGATAAGTACCGATAAAATCACAAGCGAAAAAATGCTTCTTAATCTCATAATTCTTAATATTTATTCGCAATGTCAAAAATATAATAATTCTTTAATTTAATCCACTAACCTGATGTTTTTTTACCTCAACACAATCCCGGTGCCTTGATCATACGGTACCGGACAGGCTACAACACACTTTAAGCCAACTATTTTCCTCTAATCTAAACACCAATGTTTAAATTTATTACGACAATAATAG
>SLRB01000004.1 GCA_007131165.1 Bacteroidales bacterium
TCGACTACTATAAAGGGGTATATACACCCGGCGCAGTGTTTGACGAATGGAGGAAAAATAACCCCACACAGGACGCCGATGGCGGAAGGCCGGCTAACTACAACCAGAGAGGCGTGGAATGGGAGCATCCGGCACATTTTGCTTTCTGGGACAGCCGGTCTGTCTATCCCGACCTTGCACAAGATATCGGGCTCAGGATTCACGGTGGCTGGAGCAGGGCATTCCCCATGAAGTCGCTGCGCATCTATGCCAGGAGCATGTATGGTGAATCCCGCCTGGCTTACAGGTTTTTTGGTGCTGGCAAGGATGATGAATATAAACGGCTTATCCTCCGGAATTCAGGAAATGACTTTCATTATACCCTTTTCAGGGATGCGCTTATACAGCATGTTTTCAGCAACCTGAATTTTGAGACACAGGCCTACAATCCGGCTCTGGTATTCATCAACGGTGAGTACTGGGGAATTCATAATATAAGGGAGAGGTACGACAAGCATTATTTTCTCAGGGTATTCGGAATTGACCACGGCAGCCTGGACTACCTGACGCATCTTCATACAGTTAAAGAAGGGGATAACAGCCATTACCTTGAAACTATTTCATATATAGAGGATAACGGGTTATCCGCTGAGGGACATTATGAATATATCCGCACCAGGATAGATACCGAAAACTTTATCGATTACCAGATCGCAAATGTTTTTTCCGACAACACCGACTGGCCTGCAAACAACATCGATTTCTGGAGGAAAAGTACAGCAGGCTTCAAACCCGATGCACCATACGGGCATGACGGACGCTGGAGGTGGGCGGCATTCGATATGGATTTTGGCTTCGGATTATACTGGGCACCAGCTTCACATAACACACTTGAGTTTGCTACACGGGATGACGGACCAGGCTGGCCTAATCCACCCTGGTCCACTTTCCTCCTTCGCAGCTTCCTTGAGAATAATACATTCAGAAAGCAATTCATTATCCGTTTTGCCGATCTGCTGAATACATCTCTGCTGCCCGGACGGATAGAGGAACTTACGGCAGAATTCACTGCTGCTCTTGAACCAGAAATTGCCGAACACATCTCAAGGTGGAGCACTCCGGAAAGTGTTCATGCCTGGCGCACCCATATCAATGTCATGTTGGATTTTATCAGAAAGCGGAACTCTTACCAGTGGGGGCACCTTATGGAGTATTTCGGACTGCCTGATACATTAACGGTAAGGGTTAATACCCCTGACACGGACAAGGGATATGTCAGGGTTAACAGCATAGATCTGCTGCCCGCGACACCCGGAACAGGTGACCCGGTATATCCGTGGAAAGGAACTTACTTCGATGATATCCCAATAGCATTGGAAGCTGTTGCATTGGATGGTTACAAATTCAG
Source organism: Bacteroidales bacterium (assembly GCA_007131165.1). Taxonomy (GTDB): domain Bacteria; phylum Bacteroidota; class Bacteroidia; order Bacteroidales; family PUMT01; genus PXAP01. The sequence continues at coordinate 1,388 of SLRB01000004.1, forward strand.
CCACTGGGAAGGAGGTCCGGAAGGTGAGGCGGCAAACCCTATGCTGAGATCATCTCCATCTGAATTACAGAATATTACGGCACATTTCGTCCGTGCCGGTCCACCTACCGGATATACCTGGTTTTACAGCAAACCTGAAGGCGAACCGGCCGATCTGTCAACGTGGGGCGACAAACACGATGGAAGCGGGACTACTCCTGTTTCCTTTGCAGCCGATTCTACAGTGTTCCATATCAAAAACCGTACATCGGTAAAAATATCTGTTCCCTGGCAGGTTACCGGCCACGGGTCGAAAGTAGTGATAGGCAACGGCACAGATCCGGTAACATTTATTATTCCACCCGAAGCTGAATTCTCGGGCTGCATAGACGTGGGCGACAGCGCTACCCTTATCCTCAGCAACATCCATCTTCCTGTACTTGAAAATCTTGCACCGGGATCAACAGTTGTCTTTGCACAGGAGGAAACCACAGACATCCCCCGTGCCGCTTACGGAACCCTTCACCTGAAAAACGGGGTAAAAAGATTCTCAGGAAACTATGCTGTTGCCGGTAACTTTGCTGCCAGCAACACCCGGATATATTTTGAAGAGAACTCACTACTTACGATGGCAGGAGACCTCAGCTACTCAGGAACGGTAACAACCCAAAACCCTGAAAATGTCAATATGCATGTACAGTCGGCAAAAAACCAGACCTTCACTGCAAAAAACGGCAATCTTATTGAGGCTTACAATTTCTACATTGAAAAGGATGAAGGGCATTTTGAGCTTAAGGGAGACATTTACGCGAGGAACAACCTGCGGCTGCAATTTGGGGGCACAGCATCGTTCAGTGACGGGGGCCACACACTCCAGCTTGACGATGACCTGCGTATAACAGGAGGTGACGGCAGATTTGAGCTTACGGGCACCGTGCTTCTTACAGCGCAGAGGGGAACAAACGACCTGGATGTGGCAAATGTAGCGCTCAACGACCTTATTATCGATGTAACCGGCGATGCAAGGCCCGATTTCAGATACGCCGCCAGTCCGTTACGCCTGAATAACCTTACAGTCAGGAGCCGGTCGGATCGGCCGGTAAGATTTGGTGATGTCACCCTTCATGTGAAGGGTGACATGATACTTGATTTTACCGGTCCCGAACAGACAGAACAGGGACAAAGCTTTATGGTACTGAACGGGAACAGTCCTCAGTCCATCATCAATAACGGCTATGGAAGTCACGGACTGCTCGCAAACATGATATCAGGAAATGAAAGCGGAATAACTATTGAAAAGGGCAACATAACCTTTGATGGCACCCTGCAACTTGGAAAAGGAAACATCATCACCGGCGGAAACAGGCTTCTCAAGCTTGGTCCGCGATCCACACACGGCGAACTGTCACATGCAGGGTTTGTTGACGGTCCCCTTGGCATTTACAAAGACAACAGCAGTGAACCGGAACTGAGGTTCCCACTGGGTAAAGGCACCCGTTCAAATCCACTCCACCTTGCAGCCAGTCCCCAAAACAGCCAAACCATGCTGCTGATTGCCGAATATTACGACATAGCACCTCCCGGCATGCCATCGGCCGGTGAAAATTTAAGCATCATACCTGAAGAAGGATATTACACCATTGAAACCAGGCCGGATATTTCACTCAGTGGGGCATTCGTCACCCTGCCCTGTCCAGATAATGGATATCCCCTGAAAAATCTCAGGGTTGCGACGGTAATTAATAACAAATGGACTAACATCGGTGCATCATTACCTGAAGAGCATGCGGGAATGATCAGGTCAACCGTCCCCGCAGTTGTACCGGGCATCTTCGCACTGGGACTGCTCGAAGAACATCCGGCACTCACCAATAGCCGGATCATCTATGTATATCCCAACCCGGTCAGCACCAACGGCACGCTGTACCTGCCGGAAACCATGAACATAAATGTTTACGATTCAAAAGGTTCGAGGGTATTGACCCGCGAAAAAACCAACTACCTCAATATAAAAGGCATTCCCCAGGGCATATATATCCTGAAGAATGATGAGGGCAGGTATGCCAGGCTGGTAGTTATTTAACAGATCAGAACGTTTCTTTTACAATCTTCCCGCTGCCGACATTCATACCGGCAAGTATATCCTCCAGAGCCTTCATCATTGGGGGTGGCCCGCACAGGTAATAATAACCGTCAGCACCGTCAGCAACCTTCTCCACCAGCTCGCGGGTTACAAACCCGAATTCATAACGGTCGTTTTTCTCCTCCGAAAGGACATTTACAAAATTCTCTCCAAGCATTTCCTCCAGTTCACCTTTGAGAATGATATCCTTTTCGGTTTTATTGGCAAAAATCAGCTTGTTGCTGCCTGTCCTGCCCTGCTTGTGAAGATCCCTCAGAATGGAAAGAAATGGTGTTATGCCAGAACCTCCGGCAATGAAAACCCCCTCTCCCTTGTATTCAATCGTACCATACACCTGCGATAAAATCAGCCTCTCACCCTCTTCAACATCCAGAAGCTTATCTGTTGTACCGTCATGATCGGGATATGTCTTAATAACAAACTCAAGAAAATCGTCCTCCGGGAGCGATGCAAAAGTAAACGGCCTCGATTCCTCCTCCCATCCTCTCCGGTCTATAGCTATGTTTGTCGCCTGTCCGGGCTTGAAGGTAAATCCTCCGGGTTTTTCAGTAACTATACTCAGGGTATCATGCGTAACTTTTTTAATTGACCTGATTCTCACGTATTGCTTTGACATTTTGTAATAAATTATGTTTTTTGTAGTAAATTTCTTTTTATCCGGTTAATTAACATCCGAAGGACTATGATTGTTCTAACCGGCTGCAAAAATATAAAGTTAGTGAATCCATGACTAAAAAAAAACTTCCGCAAAAACCCTCATTACCAGTGCCTGCCGGATACTCCTGCCGGATCAGTATCTTCGTCATCGTACTACTTCTGCCTTCAATGCTTGCAGTCATGCAGTCATGCCAGCAACCGGCAGCAGAACCCGCTGGCCGCCCCGATACTGCCTCAGGTGATTGGTACGACGAGAAATTCTCAATGTTCATCCACTGGGGCATCTATTCGTTGCCGGGTGGCGTATGGAACGGGGAGCCGGTAACACGCGGTTATTCCGAACAGATACAGGCACATGCAGGCATCTACTCCGATGTATATGCAGCGCTGGCAGACAGGTTTGATCCGCAGGCCTGGGATCCCGATTCGGTCGTGCTGCTTGCCAAAGCAGCAGGGATGAGATCAGTGGTGATCACATCAAAGCACCATGACGGTTTTTGCATGTTCCGGTCAGACCATACCTGTTATAATGTGGTTGAAGCCACCCCTTACGGCA
>SLRB01000200.1 GCA_007131165.1 Bacteroidales bacterium
CTTCAAAATTAAATATACCGTTATCATCCCAGCCGTGTTCATCATCACCCACGAGTGCCCTTTTAGGGTCGGCCGACAAAGTTGTTTTTCCGGTACCCGACAATCCGAAAAACAGGGCAGTATCGCCTTCCTTGCCAACGTTTGCGCTGCAATGCATCGATGCTATATCTCTGAGAGGCAGGTAATAGTTCATTACACTGAAAATACCCTTCTTCATCTCTCCTCCATACCATGTGCCAAGTATTACCGACATCCGCTCGCCCAGGTGGAATGCTGCTATCACTTCAGAATTGAGTCCCTGCTCCTTCCATTTGGTATTAACAGCTTTAGATGCGTTGAAGGTAACAAAATCAGGCTCAAAATCAGCCAGCTCCTCTTCTGTTGGCCTTATGAACATGTTCTTTACAAAATGCGCCTGCCACGCTACCTCCATTATAAACCTGACCTTCAACCTGGTATCGGTATTGGCGCCGCAGAAACAATCAATAACATAAAGCTTTTTTCCTGAAAGCTGATTAACCGCAGTCTCTCTGACACTATCCCAGGTTTCGGGGGGTATAGGTTTATTATCGTTTCTGGCCTGTGTTCCTGTCCACCATACATTATGTTCCGAAGAAGGTTCACAAACGATATACTTGTCTTTGGGAGACCGGCCGGTGAATTCGCCGGTATCGACGGCTACTGCGCCTGTATTGGTCACAAACCCCTTTTCATACCCGGTAAGCGAGGGATCTGTTTCGTGTTCGAACAATTCTTCCCAGGAGGGATTATGGTATAATTTCTTAACATCCCTGATACCGTATTTTGCAAGGTCAGGGGCCTTTTTGTGATCTTTGGCACTCATTTCCAGTCAGAGATTTGTTAAAAAATGCTAAAGTAACCATATCACGGGTAAAAAAAAATGTTCCCCAACACACGGGCAAGGGAGATCACAAGATCAAAAAAATCCACCCGGCGAAAAGGCTGATGGCAAAAAGCACAGGTCACAGCAGACATAACCAGCGGTCCAGGGCAGGCCGGCCGGGAACCTGCACCCTGCGGGTAAAGAATAAGTATGGTAAACAAAAAAGAGGCTGCACAACCGGCAGCCCCTCTTTTGAAAAACTCATTTACAAGATATTACCTTCTTTTATCCTTTATAGCAGCCTGAGCCGCAGCAAGGCGGGCAATGGGCACGCGGAACGGTGAACAGCTTACATAGTCCATTCCAACCCTGTGGCAGAACTCAACTGAGTTGGGCTCACCGCCATGTTCGCCGCAGATACCGATCTTGAGTTCCTGGCTGGTTGAACGTCCTCTCTGAACACCCATTTCAACAAGCTGGCCGATGCCTTCCTGGTCAAGTATCTGGAAAGGATCATATTTCAGAACGCCGGAATTCACATATACCTCAAGGAACTTTCCTGAATCGTCACGTGAATAACCGAATCCCATCTGTGTAAGGTCATTGGTTCCGAATGAGAAGAAATCGGCCGATTCTGCAACCTTGTCGGCTATCAGACACGCCCTGGGTATCTCAATCATTGTACCTACAAGGAATTCTACCCTGTCGCCGTACTCCATAAATACCTTTTCGGCTGTCTCACGCACAAGCTCTTCCTGGAGCTTGAACTCCTGCTGAGTCCCAATAAGAGGTATCATAATCTCGGGAAGTACTTTCACACCCTTCTTCTTCAGGTTCATTGCAGCCTCGATAATAGCCCTTGCCTGCATCTCGGTGATCTCAGGGTAGGTGATACCAAGACGGCAGCCCCGGTGTCCAAGCATCGGGTTGAACTCATGGAGTGAGTCCACAGCCGACTTAACCTCCTCGGGTGTAATGCCCATCTTGTCGGCCATCTCCTTCTGGCTCTTCTCCTCGTGAGGAACAAACTCATGAAGGGGTGGATCAAGCAGGCGTATTGTAACAGGAAGATCCTGCATAGCTTCGAAAACTCCTTCGAAGTCCTCACGCTGGATTGGCAGAAGTTTCTCAAGAGCCTTACGGCGGCCTGCCTCATCGCTTGCAAGGATCATTTCGCGCATCGCCCAGATACGGTCTCCCTCAAAGAACATATGTTCGGTACGGCAGAGCCCGATACCCCTGGCGCCGAAATTGCGTGCAACTGTTGCATCCTTTGGTGTATCAGCGTTGGTACGAACATTCATCCTTGTATGCTTCTCTGCAAGGTCCATGATCTGGCCAAAATACCCGCTTACCTCGGGATCAATGGTTTTCAGCTTTCCTTCATAGACTTCACCGGTTGTACCGTTAAGCGACATCCATTCACCCTCCTTGTATACCTTGCCGTCAATTGTCACTGTGCGGTCTTTGTAGCTGATCTTCAGAGCGCCTGCACCTGCTACACAGCATTTACCCATACCGCGGGCAACAACAGCCGCGTGTGAAGTCATCCCGCCACGTGCAGTAAGAATACCTTTTGCAAGGTTCATGCCCTTGAGATCCTCCGGTGAGGTCTCAACACGAACCAGAAGCACATCCTTCCCTTCCTTGCTCCAGGTCTCGGCGTCATCGGCAAAGAAAACTATCTGGCCGGTTGAGGCACCTGGTGATGCGGGAAGCCCCTTGGCAAGAACGTTTGCACCTGCAATGGCAATCTTGTCGAACACGGGGTGCAGAAGCTCATCCAGCTTGTTGGGCTCGCAGCGCAGAAGCGCTGTCTCCTCATCTATCTGGCCATCCTTGAGCATATCGATAGCTATCTTAACCATCGCAAGTCCGGTACGCTTACCATTACGCGTCTGCAGCATCCAGAGCTTTCCCTCCTGGATCGTGAACTCAAGGTCCTGCATGTCCTTGTAATGGTCTTCCAGCTTCTGCTGGTACTCCATCAGCTCTTTAAATATCTCGGGCATCACCTCTTCCAGGGAGGGATATGTCTCTTTACGCTCCTCTTCTGAAACTTTGGCCAGCACTGCCCAGCGCTTGGAACCCTCAAGTGTGATCTGCCTCGGCGTGCGTGTTCCGGCAACAACATCCTCACCCTGGGCATCCAGCAGATACTCGCCGTTGAAAATATCCTCGCCTGTGGCAGCATCGCGGGTAAAGGCAACACCTGTACCTGAAGTCTGCCCCATATTACCGTAAACCATAGCCTGCACGTTAACGGCAGTTCCCCACTCCGCAGGTATATCATGCATCATCCTGTAATACTCGGCACGCGGGTTGTTCCAGCTTTCAAAAACAGCTATGATCCCGCCCCAGAGCTGCTCCCAGGGATCGGTCGGGAAGTCCCTGCCTGTATTCTCCCTTACAAGAACCTTGAAGCGTTTTACCAGCTCCTGGAAATCATCTGTAGTTAGGTCTGCGTCATGCTCAATACCTTTTGCTTCCTTGATCTCATCAATGACCTCCTCGAAAGGATCTTCCTCATGGCCCATATATTTCATTCCCATAACAACATCACCGTACATCATGATGAACCGGCGGTAGCTGTCCCATACAAAGCGCGGGTTGTTGGTCTTTTTGATCATGCTCTGAACAACCTCGTCATTCAGGCCCAGGTTCAGAACAGTATCCATCATGCCGGGCATTGAAGCCCTTGCGCCTGAACGTACCGATAGCAGGCAGGGATTCTCAACATCGCCGAACTTGCCACCCATGATATCCTCTACATATTTCACTGCCGCTTCTACCTCACCCTTAAGTAGTTCGACAATCTTTTCCTTTCCAACTTCATTGTATTCTGTACACGCTTCCGTGGTAATGGTAAACCCGGGAGGTACCGGAACCCCGATCAGGTTCATCTCGGCCAGGTTGGCTCCTTTGCCGCCCAGCAGGTTCTTCATGCTGGCATTACCTTCAGCTTTCTTGTCTCCAAAGGTGTAAACACGCTTAATTTTCGTCATTTTCGATTGATTTTAAATAAATTATAAAATAGAAAAACTTTGTTTTTTGCAAAAATTGACCCAAAAATAAGAAAAAAAAAATAATTCTCCGGGTGAAAGCTTAATATCATATCTTAAATTTCGTAAAAAAGTGGTAGGTTTAAGGTTGGTTTCACCACGGGTTGACCAACCGCTTATATCTTTATAAATCAAGCAACTTTATTATATAAACGTAAAACCAGCATACCATGTTCAAATTCATTTCAATTCTGCTTTTAACACTTACTACCCTTTCGGGGAACAGCACGGCCACCGGATCGGGCTACAGGGAAATAACACTTGACGACATATACAGGCACGGCACTTTCTCGGCCCGCACCGTAAGCGGATTAAGGTCTATGAATGACGGCATCCATTACACCACCATGGAAGGGGGCACCACTATCAGAAAATTCAGCTACAGGACGGGTGAGGAGGTTGAGGTAATCTTCTCGGTCGACCAGCTTCCAGGCGATGAATTCAGCTCATTCAACAACTATGAGTTCTGCAATGATGAGAGACTGATACTGTTCACCACCGGAAGGGAGCAGATATACCGCCACTCTTTCAGGGCAGATTTTTTTATCTGGAACATTGAGCAGGAGACTGTCACGCCTCTTTCCGCTCTGGGCAAGACCCAGCTTGCAACCTTTTCGCCCGACGGCAGGAAAGTGGCCTTTGTATTTGAGAACAACCTTTATTTCAGAGACCTGGAGAGCAACCGCGAAATTCAGGTTACAACCGACGGAAAGGAGAATGAGATCATAAACGGGGCGCCGGACTGGGTGTATGAGGAGGAGTTCAGCTTCAACAGGGCTTTTGCATGGTCGCCCGACAGCCGGAAACTTGC
>SLRB01000320.1 GCA_007131165.1 Bacteroidales bacterium
ACCTTTGCCACAATATTCAATCTTGACCTCTCAACCGCAATAATTGTGTCGGCAGCAATTGCCATCCTGTACACCATGATAGGGGGGTTGTGGTCAGTTGCATACACCGATGTGATCCAGTTGCTGTTCATATTACTCGGACTTGGTATTGCCGTCCCTTATGCGCTTGGGACTGTCGGTGGTATGGATGCTGCAATGTTCAGCTACCGTGAAACTTTCCCTGAAGGGATATCACTCATCCCCCCGATGTCGGCATTTACCGGAAATAACCCTGAATGGGGCAACGCGGCTTGGACATGGATGGATTTCGGACTGTTACTGATCCTGGGAGGAATTCCCTGGCAGGTCTATTTCCAGAGGGTTCTGTCGCAGAAGAACCACAGGGCAGCAATAAACCTTTCGGTCTTTGCAGGCATTGGCTGCTTTCTCATGGCTATACCGGCGGTCCTGATAGGTATTGCCGGTAACGCATACGACTGGAGTGCAACCCCATTTGGCGCGAATCCGGATGCCAACATGATTCTTCCGTATGTACTGCTCGAGATGACCCCTCCTATAATTGCTGCTCTCGGACTTGGCGCTGTTGCTGCAGCAGTAATGTCGTCGGTCGACTCTTCTATCCTGTCGGCCTCTTCAATGTTCACATGGAATATCTACAGGCCTCTTATTAACAGTAAAGCGGGCGATCAGGTACTTCGTAAAACAATAAGATTATCGGTGCTGGTAATAGGGAGCATTGCAACCTGGATGGCGCTGACGGTGCAAAGTGTATACGCACTATGGTTCCTGTGCGCCGACCTTGTTTATGTTATCCTGTTCCCCCAGCTCGTACTTGCCCTGTTTTACAAGAAGAGCAACTATGTGGGTGCGCTTGCGGGTGTTTTCGTTGGACTGCTCCTGAGGCTCGGCGGTGGCGAAGAGGTTTTCAACCTGCCTTCATTTATCCCCTACCCTATGGATCATCCCGAATTCGGGATTCAGTTCCCGTTCAGGACTTTTTCAATGTTGATGAGCCTGCTGACTATTGTTGTGGTATCCTGGCTCACCAGGAACAGGATAGATATTAACGGGCTTAAGGAAAGAAAAGAAACCTGAACAAATTGCCTCCCCTGCGACAGGCAGCAGCCTGATCTCAGGTGAAATCAGGTGCAATGCCCAGAATACCCGCGGCATGCCTGAAATAGTGCCCGTGCAGGTCGTTGGAGTATTTTTCAAGGATCTGCCTTCCCAGCCCGTAATGGTCGCCACACCGGTAGAGTGCCCTTGCCAGGTGCAGTTCTCTCAAAACATTGTTCCTTAGGGTGACATCAACATGACTCGGAACCGTAGCCCTTACAGCATCGGTTTTTGTTATCACATGGTGGCCTGCTACACCGGGCATTGTAAGAAGGTTGAAAAGCACGGGAGCCGGACTGCTACTGCCCAATGCCTCCATTGCAACAGAAACCGCCCTGAAATGAGAGAAATGATGATCTGTAGTAAGCAGTTCGGCCTTGGAAGTTATAACGGGCAGCGCATCTTCTTTCCTGCACCGGCCCAATGCTATAATAATCGTATCAAGCCTGCTGAGAGAAAAACCGAACTGCCCCATCCCGGTAAAGTTCCATCCTTCATCCCATTCTTCATAGGCATCAACCGCCCCGGCAAGCAGCTTCCAGCCAGAATCTATGCCAAGCACCCCAAGAGCGATGGCGGCATTGATCCTCTGCTTCTCATCTCCTGAGCCTTGAAGGGCCTCTTCAAGGAGCCTTTTCCCCCGCTCAATATTGGTAAACAGTACCTCAAGGCCATCAAAATCATTCCCTAACTTTGAAAGCGCCTCTGAAAAATCCTCATCCGGCAGCGGCATGTTGTCCGTATCTGTAACCGCCCGGCCCGGCAAACTGCCAATATCTGCAAGATGTTGCTGCAGGCTGCGCATGTCAACATCCCTGGCAGATATATTCTCTTTAACCATCTTTGCCACCAGGCAGCCAACAGCATAACCCTGGTTCTGAAGGCAGGGCTGCATGCGAATTACAGGCATCGCATCCCTGTGTGCTCCGGCACCCAGACCGGTAACGATAATTCCATCTATCCCCCGGGGCAACAAGCACCGCAGGGGGAGGTCAACGTCATAGGTAACATGTCCGCCGTCAGGCTGCTTAATTATAAAATAGGGATGTATGGTATATCCATGTGTGTCAAAGTTACTTACATGATAGGATATGGTGTCCGGGTACCGCCTTCCAGTCAGCATATCTATCGGTGAGACCATAAATTCAGCAATAACCCTGCGTCTTTCCCTTGTCTGAGGCAACTTACCGAGGTCCCAGGCCCCCTGGTATTTCTGTTTCCCGGAAATAAACACCCTTGTTACGTCAAATATGTCTGTATCGTCAACAAAGGTCCAGTCGGTGTTGTTATAATGATCACCCGGATCCACCTTCGGTAAACCTGAACCCTGAACCGCAACAGTGCTTTTGCCGACATATTCATAATCCGCCCCGGCAGCAATGGCAATATCAGCGCTCCCGGTTGAATCAACAACCTGCTTTGCCAATACAACCCCTCTGCCTTCCGGGGTCGCGACCAGTAAACCTTTTACCTTGCCGTCATGAACAAAGGCACCCATAGCCATCGTCCCAAACCAGATATCGCCTCCCGCCTTCCTGATCTCACGCCTGTACCACTCCATTTTCCAGTCCACTACCCATTCGTCATCCCTTGTCTTCTGCCTGGGATGCGATGCATCTGCCATCTCACGTACACCCCTGTCTATCTCCTTTGTAAAGCCATCGCGGTGGCCATACCAGTATCGTCCTATCAGTCCCAGAGTCCCCGTTCCACCCAGTCCGTGCAGGTATTCCACCACAAGGGTCCTAACCCCGTTCCGCGCCGCACTTATTGCGGCAGGCGCACCGGCTGTCCCACCTCCCGCAATTACAACATCATACTCACCAAGAACAGGTAAAGCGGTCTCTTCAGCCCAAACCATTTTATTGCCCAGGTTCGGGCGGAGGGTTTCCGATATCTCCCCGGTTTCACCCTGCAGGTATTCTGTCCCATTCAGAGTCCTGGTAACATAAGTTACCGGTTTGCTTTGTGACCGGGCGGCCCCGGATGCCTCAAGGCCAATTTTACGGCCAAGATAAAGCTGATGATGCGGCAGTGTCAACTCCATGGCTGTTTGCTCATCTACACCGGCGCAACTGCCAGGCACAAAAACATTGTCCATGCCCTCCGGCATAAAATGTTGCAGTGGGATATCCCTTACGCTGGTGGGCAGCCCTGCAGAGGAACCCATGCTCCTCAGCCTGTATGGTGCTGTCCAGAACATTCTGTCGGCCGAATCAACCTGACCGGCATCCCATGTCCTGTCTCTTATCTCCTGTTCAGCATTTGCAAGAGATATATATGAAAATCCCTTTCGGGGAACAGACCCTGAATGTTCAATCACCCTGTAGCTTTTATCATTTACCTTTGCCGGTAATGTCAGCTGCTCAGAACCATTCCTTTCCATTGTTTCAATACTGCTTCCAATGGTAATAAATTTGTATGGCATTCGGGCAGGATCGTCATCTTTAATGAATGAAGCCCCCGCAAGCCTTGCTGCATAAGCACCCTGTGTACAATCGATGATACTCCTGCACAATACAGCCTGACGGCCTGTGCGGTTATTTATTATGACGCCGGCAGGCTTATCATCATCTCCAAAAACAACATCTACAACATAACTGCTATACAGGAAGTTAACATTACGATCAATCAGCTCCTTTTCAAGCACAGTTTTAATATGCATGGGGGAGATATTATCTGTTCCCGGAAATAGTCCGGCCGCAAGCTTTCCAGGGTAATGCCCGTCCCCGCCTGTTTGTTCCGCGAAAGCATAACTATCTGCTACAATCTGTTTGTCAAACAGATATCTGAATGTACCGCATATATCCTCCCCCAGGTATGGCAAATACCCCACCAGGAAAACCTCGCTTCCTGCTTCTGCCGCAGCAGAAGCAGCCGCCACACCTCCCAGCGTTGCACCGGCAACCAGGATATCAACCTCAGCGATAACCGGAATTTCTGCCCCGGGTTGTTTGCAATACCGGTTGTTTACAAATCTGTCTGTCCGCGGATCCAAAGCATACAGGTGGTACATGCTAAGGCCTGCAGCACCGATCGCGGTTGTTTTAATAAAATTTCTTCTCTTCATTTCACTAATGTATCAGGATGTCAGTTAAATTATGCCAGATTATTCAATTTTAGGTCCAGGCGGACTCCAGCGTTGTAGTTCTGCTGATCTTCAATACCATAGCGTCCAACCCCTACTTTCATCAGCAATATCAACTCGTCGGGATGATCCTGGTATACCCCCCTGGGCGTTGTGTTATTGGCATTACACAGAAAGTATAACAATTAATACATTCTTCATTTGCTTAATTTTTATGACAAGATATAACCGATCGTATAAATTAACTAAAATAACTGCGGTTTTTCAATAATTTTTTTCATCTTGCCTTTGAAAAATAATGATGAAGCGAAGAACCTTTCTGATAAAATCCGGGGGAGCATTATTACTGATGACAAATAAATCAAGCTCTCTGCACTCAGGTTCGCGTACCAAAATCAGGTTCGGACTGGTGGCTGATGTGCACTATGCTGATGCTGAAACTCTATGGGCACGATATTACAGGCAATCAACAGCCAAGCTGAATGATGCTATAAAAACCTTCAATAAGGCT
>SLRB01000189.1 GCA_007131165.1 Bacteroidales bacterium
CACTTACAGCATGGTTCCAGCTCATATACCCCCACTGGTTTCCAAACGGGTTGTATTGATGAAACAGATGATATTGCCCTTCATAATAAACCAGGCCATTGGGATCATTCATCCAGTTTATCTTAGGAGTGTAGTGAAATTGCGGCCGGTATTTTTCGGCAAAACTGACATCTGCTTCAAGATGCTGATTAATAAGTCTTTCATCAAATTCCGAATCAGCCTTCCCTATCAGATTAAAATTCATATAAAACAAAACTGAAACAACCAGGATAATACTATATCCAATAAGATTTCTGGTATTTTTTGCGATTTTGATTTTTGGATTCATGTAATAAATTTATAACTAATCCGCTAATATTCCTAAAATCTGAAGGCAAAGGATGCCTTGCCCGCATTTGATACCAGATATTGACATCTTCTCCGGAAAGACAGAAATCCGTGCCTTCAATATAAGGATAAGATGATAAGTGTCAATAATTCCTGAACTCAAGACTGTTGCACGAACGTTTATAGTCTCTGCATAATGATTATATCTCGAAACAAATATTAATTCACCATAGGGTCTTCCTCAGCCTCATCGAACACCTCCTGATCATACTTCCCTGGTCTTGGCCACTGCCTGTTAGGTAACGGTTCGCCGGTAATCCTGTCAAATTCATCAGGAGTACGTGTCTCCGGAATCCGGTCATTTGTTGATTCCATAAACTCCCCTAAAGCCCCCCGCATCCTCTCAAGTATATTTGCATAATCCGGATCTTCAACCAGGTTATACAGCTCAAAAGGATCATTTTCCAGATCATAAAGCTCTTCCCCGGGAGTCGGACTGACAAAAACATTCATCTGGTATTCATTTAGCTCTCCCCTCTCCTTTAACTCCAGCATGCTTTTAAATGTCATGCTTGTCAGGGCATCTGCAGGAGGGGTATTTGGCAGGTCAGGATAAAAGTTGCGTATATATTTATATCGCTTATCGCGGACAGCCCGGTACATCCTTTCATGATCATGCCAGTGTGCCTGGGCAAAAATATATTCCCTGATCTCCTTTTCCGGATCAGTAAGTATCCGGCTGAAATCTTCACCGGCAAAAAAAATACCGTCTGATTCTATACCGGCAATGCTTAAAAATGTGGGGGCAACATCAACAGCACTTACCAGGGATGAGGAGACAGTGCCGGGTTCAACAACCTCCGGCCAGTGAAAAATAAAGGGAGTTTTGATTCCCCCGTCATACATCGTGGTCTTGTCACGGGGAAACGGACGCCCATTATCACTAACAAACAGGATAACTGTATTTTCAATGATACCCTGCCTTTCAAGTTCATCCATTATCTGACCAATATAATCATCCATTCTTGATATCTCATCGTAATACAGGGCGAAGTCTTTTCTTACTTCTGGTGTATCAGGTATATAGGGAGGAATAATCACATCATCAGGACTATGCGGAGTGGCTATAATATTCTCCTGATAAGGCCTGTGGGGATCAATTGCTGCCAGCCACAGAAAAAATGGCTTGTCACCGGGGCGATGATTCAATGTCGGTATCCAGAGATGACACCCGCTTCCATCATCCGGTGGCAGATCAGGTCTTATGCCTTCTCCTGCTGTAACGGCAAAGGCTTCTTCGGAAGCCAGAAAATCAAACCTGTCCATCATAGCATTACCCAGGTGCCATTTCCCTGCCTGGGCAGTCCAGTAACCTGCATCCCCTAACTTCTCAACAAAGGTGATCTTGTCAGCAGGAATTGGCCAGTGTAGCTGTTCGGCATCAGTCTGGTGAGGATACATTCCCGTTATAAGGCTTGCCCTGGAAGGACTGCATGAGCTGGTGGTAAGAAATGCATTGGTAAAATGAATACCATTGCCAGCAAGACGGTCAATATTAGGAGTCCGGATATTGGGATTTCCATAAGTATCACAATCATCCCAGTTCATGTCATCTGCAATGATAAAAATGATATTAGGTTTCGGCTCCTCCTTCTGGTTGCAGGAGAACGCAAATACAGAAATACCTGAAGTAACTATCAATCCAAAAGTTGCCGGAGAACAGGTGTTTTTGATCCTATCTTTAATATCTACTAACATAGCATTGATTTTTATTACAATAGCCTATAAAGGTTCGTAAATAATCCATGTTTATTATTATTGTTCAGTGTCTCTTTTAAGCATCATCAACCTGAAGTCCATTACCTGTGAACCGGGCATTTCGGTAGCATGAAGGGTTAATTGCCCTTTTCCCTGCTCCATAAATAATCTACCAACATGCATTGGCTTGAAATCCTTGACATATGACTCCTGCCGTTCTATTCTGTCATTTTCCATTCCCCTGAGCGGAGGGTCATGGCCTTCGGTGATCTTTCCCGTAACAGTAGAACTGCCAAAAGATAATTCAAAAGTCGATCCGGTATCTTCCGGGGGGCAGGTATAATAAATTTCCACATCAAACCAGCCATCAGCCAGCACTTCAATATCCCAGGTTATTTTATCATCCGGAGATGTCCAGTTGGTAAAGAAGCTGCTGTTGGGAAACCTGTTAGATCTGACTATATTCCCGTGTGCCTGACCGTCCCGGGCAGGAAGCTGGGTATAGACAGCATCGGGATGGCCGACAGTAAAAGGTCGTTTTTCCATGTCCAGTCCCTGTAAAACTTCATTTTTCCATTTTTCAACTTCCGATAAGAGGTAAGCCCGCATTTCCGGCTCATTTGCCGAGATATCTCTCAATTGCGCATGATCCTCAACCATGTTGAAAAGCCTTCCTTCATCGCCAAGTCTGTAATCCTGGCTTCTGACACTAACCCTGCCATTCCAGTGCGAAAAGATCAGCCTTTCTTCCCATTCATGATCTTTTTCCAGCAAAAGTGGCTTTAAACTGACTCCGTCCAGAGGATGGGTGGTTTTGTAATCATCTATGCCTGCCATATCTGTCAGCGTAGGAAGAAAGTCAATTACAGCAGCGATTTCATGTATTTCAATACCTGCCCTGATGTGCCCGGGCCAGCGGATGATAAAGGGGGACTTAACACCACCTTCGTCGGTCGAGCCTTTCCTGCCCTTCATTCCCCCGTTCCAGCGCCAGCTGTTGGGGCCATTGTCGCTTAAGAATATGATAATGGTATTATCCTCCAGGTTAGCCTGGCTGAGTTTATCCATCACACGTCCAACATTCCAGTCAATATTCTCACACATTGCAAGGGCTGCCCTTGTAAACTGAACATCTTCAGTATAGCGCTCATCTGTGCGCATATCAATTTCTTTGTCCCTGAACTTGTCCCACCACTTATCAGGTACCTGTGCAGGGGTATGGGGAGTAATCTGGGGAATGTACAGGAAAAAGGGATTGCTTTTGTTTTTTTCAATAAAATCAATTGCCCGGGTAGTTATATCATCCGGAACATACCCTACTCCCTGCACTATTTTGCCGTTATGTTCCAGTGCAGGATAGAAATAGTCGCCAAGGTGGCCTGAGCAAAAACCGTAAAACTCATCAAATCCCCTGGCATTGGGATGATAAGGATACTGCATACCATTGTGCCATTTACCGAATGCACCGGTAGCATAACCGGCTTCTTTGAAAATATCTGCTATTGTAGTTTCATCAAGGTTCATCCGCTCTCCTCCTGTTGATGTTGAGAATACCCCGCTTCGGGGATGATAACGCCCCGAAAGGAGTTCAGCCCGGGTAGGCGAGCATACGGGAGAAACATAAAAATTATTGAATTGTGCACCCTCCTGCGCAAGTCTGTCGATATTGGGAGTATGAAGGTTGGTGTTCCCGTGCAGGCTCAGATCGCCCCAGCCCTGGTCGTCGGTCATGATGATGATTATATTGGGCTGTTGGGGCCTGTCAGCTTCTGCCTTGTCAGCTACAGATGAATTGCACGCAATGAGTCCGGGTGTCAATGATATCAGTGGGAGTGCTCTGGTAAGTGTTCTGGGAATCTCCATGATAATTATGCTAAAATATTTGTTTGTATCAATATCAGTAAAGTAGTTTATAATTTGGCAGTGATTACTCCCCATTTGTCAAATAAATACTCCGATATCCTGTTAAGAAAGCCCAGTTGAAATTGTTCTGTGCCGGTAAGTTCATCCTCATCAATAGCAGAAAATCTCTTGTAAACTTCTTCTGCGGCAGCCATTATTCCAGGATCTTCCTTGCCTGTAGCATCTATACTGTTCAGGGCAAAATGCCTGTCAATTATCGAATATGTATCATCTGTCAAAATCCTGATATAGGAATCCCGTGCCATATCTTCATGCCCAATCACAAATAAAGTTTCTGCTGCCAGTGTAGCAACAGCACCAGATTCATCAGCGGCTGCTTCCTTCAGTGAAGGAACAGCGGCCCCGGCATCTTCCTTATTAATAAGCAACCCGACTGCACCCCAGTAGCGGACAGCACTCTGATCACTTTTTAGAAATTCTACATACGTGTCTATATCACCATTTTCCGTTGTTGCAAGGTCAGATGCCCGCATTAATTCATCAAACGGACAATCATCTGACCGCATATAGTCGTACATGGAGCCACCACCAGAATAGCTGGCATACTCCGTTTCAGGTATCAGGCCAACATCACGGACCTCTCTCATCCATTCTGTCAAAGCACCACGCATTCGTTCCAGCACCTCTGCATAAGCAGGATCATCTGCCAGGTTATTGACCTCCCAGGGGTCATTTTC
>SLRB01000117.1 GCA_007131165.1 Bacteroidales bacterium
TCAAGAAGCTGGTTTTCAGCGATTGATTCCTCCCGGAAGCTTTCGGTCGATCGCTGCATGATTTTCATCCGGTACCAGCTGTAATAACCGGGGTGTATCTTCCTGTAAACCAGGTAGGGATCTATTTTCTCTTCGGCAACATACATGTAGAACGGCATGAAGCTTTTCATTTTCTTCTCTTCCCGGTCATATGCAAAAACCTCAAGTTTTATCTCACCTCCCGTGGAATTGTCGGTTAATCTTCTCCACTCCCTTTCGGGGAACCGCACTTTGCCGTCACGGGAAGAGACTGAAAGCCTTTTCCCTCCTGACGATGTAACCTCAACCCTGTAATAATCCGCTTCTTCGTTTATCAGGAAGTTCATCGGTGCAATGTTGGGAGGTATGGTTACGCCGGTGTAGTCAGGGCTTATTTCGGGGGTATTGCTTAAATCTGTTACATTATCAAAGTCAGGGGAGCCGCAGGCGGTGGCAAATAGGGACAGTACTGCAAGGACTGCCGGCGGAGTTATAAATTTGATCCGGTTCATGGCAGGATCGTGAATTGGTTTTTCAGGTAGTGCATATCGGATAAATGATCACAGCAAAGCTAATTTTTTTTGAATATGAAGCAAAATATTATATGGCCCGTTATGCTTTTTTGTTTATTCGGCTTTTTCCCATATTTTAGTCCGCTAACCGGTCAATACTGCCCGGCTTTAAATAATCAATCTGACGTTAAATCTATAACATGGAGAACCTTTTGCATAACCCCCGGATAATTTACATGGTTTCCGGATCAGGCATCACTCCGACTGAGCAGATGAATGATTGCCTCCGGCAACTTGCCGGTGAGCTTGAACAAAAAGGGGTTGAAAAGAACCGCGTAATAAAGCAGACGATTTTTTTTGAAGCAGGAACCGCAGAGGAGTATAAAGATAAGAGTGATGGGATAACAAGGTCACTTAACGAGTTCTACAGCTCTTATGTTCCTTCAACCAGTTTTATTTCGCAGGTTCCCGGAGAGGTCGGACACCTGTCGCTCGAAGCCTATGTTATGGAAGGAGGTTTACAAGATATTAAGATAGAGCATAAACCGCTTGATGGTAAATATTACAGTGTAATAACAACTCCCCGTTACAGGGAGTTGTATGTTGGTGGACTGAACGGCGGGCCTGAAGGGGATATTTTCGGTCAGGCCCGGCACTCATTCGAACAGGCGAAAAAAGTCCTGGAGGCCGAAGGGTTATCCTTTGCCGATATTGTCAGGCAGTGGAACTATATTGAAAACATAACAAAGGTTACCGGAGGCGATACTGTCAAACAGAACTACCAGGTTTTCAATGATGTGCGGTCACAATATTACGGTGCTGCCCGGTTCGGCAATGGCTACCCCTCAGCCACCGGCATAGGAACTTCTTCCGGAGGTGTGACACTCGGTTTTATTGCCGTTTCGCCGGGATCCATATCTGTTTATCCACTCAGGAATCCTGACCAGACAGATGCTCACAGGTATTCGGGCAAAGTTCTTGTTGGCGAAGGTATCAGCAAAGAGACAGGCAAGACAACTCCAAAATTTGAGCGCGGCAAATTACTCAAGGCCAATGATAAAGCAAGGATTTACGTTTCGGGAACTGCAGCCGTGGTGGGGGAGGATTCGTCACATGCAGGTGACGTTGAAAAACAGACAGTGATAACTATAGATAACATATACAAACTGTTGTCGCCCGGAAATCTTTCACAATATGGAATAAGTGCTGATATCAGGAAAAAAAGATTTTCCTATATCAGGACCTATGTTAAATACCAGCACGATATGGGCAGGGTAAAGGATATCTGTGAGAAGCATCTAAATAGTGAAAACTTCCAGTATCTTATCTCAGATGTCTGCAGGGATAATCTGCTTGTCGAGATCGAGGGGTCGGTTGATATTTAGGTTATCTGTCAATTTAACTGCAAATGGCTTGTTTATTTATGTTAAAAAGTGTTATATTTACGGGTGTTGGCTTAAAGATCCCTTATAGAAGGCAGCTTTCAGTTGCCGGGATAATCAATAATGGTTAAGATATCGTCACTACAGGTTATATGGCGATCGAACAGTTGTCACCCCGGTGGGGGTGATAACTATAATCATGGGGATTTTTTACAGGTGTTGAAGATTTATCCGTTCGGGATCTGAACGGTAATTTGTACAGCGAATGGCAGAAGCAATCTTCCATAGCATATACAAAACTTATCAACATCATCTCTCCAGCCCCAGCATGGGCCATCGGACAAGACATTCCATATACCATAGCTCATTACTTTTCTGCCTGAACTACATAAGAAGTATCTTGATTCATTCCAGATACCTGTATCCGGGGTATGCCGGAGAACTACCTAAATCCAAAACCTGTCCGGTTTATTACCGGCCGGTTAAGTCTAACCTAAACTACCAGTATTTATGGAAAAAAAGAAAATCAGGGGTCCTTCACAAAGGGACCTGAAAGCCAGGTTAAAACAACTTTGCGTCTCACTGCTGTTTTTCCTGATCCCTTCGGCCGCCTTCGCCCAGGATGACCTAACGGTTACCGGTACGGTGACAGATGCCCAGACCGGCGGTCCGTTACCGGGTGTTCATGTTATGGTTGAGGGTACTACCATCGGTACCGTAACCGACATTGACGGGATCTATGTAATAAATGTCCCGGACCTGGACGAAAGGCTCCAGTTCACATATGTTGGTTATGAGACCCTTACCATCCCGATTGAGGGGCGGACGGAGATCTCGGTTACGATGGAAATGAGCGCCATCATGGGACAGGAGGTGATTGTAACAGGTTACGGTACAGTGCGTGAACGCGAGACAGTCAGCGGTGCAGTGAGCGCCGTGGGAGGCGACCGTCTGGAAAGGGTACCCACTGCCAACCTTTCCAATACCCTGGCCGGCCGTGTATCAGGATTGTCGGGAGTTAACTATTCAGGTGAGCCGGGTTCTGACGGTTCTACGATCCGTATACGAGGAAATGCTACGCTGGGGAACAATAACCCGCTTATCGTTATTGACGGTGTTCCTGCGAGGCAGGGTGGACTGGAACGGTTGAATCCCCAGGATATTGAGAACGTAAGTGTCCTTAAGGATGCATCTGCTGCCATCTATGGTTCAAGGGCCGCCAACGGTGTTATCCTGATCACCACCAGGAGGGGGCGGACGGGAGTTCCGCAATTCAGCGTTAATGCATCGCAGGGTTTCAACCAGCCAACGGTTGTTCCCGATATGGCAGATGCCTACACATACCTGACGATGATCAACGAGATCGATATGTACGCGGGCAGGTCGCCCAGGACACCACAGGAGGAGCTTAACCGTTACCAGAACATAGAGGACCAGGATCCGTGGCTTTATACTAACACGGACTGGTTCGCTGAGGGCTTGAAGCCTTTTTCGAACGAGACCGAAGCTTCTATGGCTCTTACAGGTGGCAGCGACAATATGCGGTACAGGGTATCGCTTCGGGGACTAACTGAGGATGCCTATTACAGGCACAGCGCCACCCGGTATAACCAGTATGAGTTCAGGACCAACCTGGATATTGATGTTACCGACAATATCCAGTTCGGTGCCAACATAGCAGGAAGGCTGGAGGACCGAAACTATCCGACACAATCAGCCGGAGCTCAGTTCCGGATGCTTATGAGGGGATACCCCCACAGGCATGCAGTATGGCCGGACGGAAGTCCGGGTCCTGATATTGAGTACGGTACCAACCCCGTTGTGTCGGCATCACCCGAAACCGGCCACCACGATATTGATGACTATTACATGCAGACCAACATGTTTGTAGATATAAGCATTCCCAGGGTTGAGGGACTTTCGTTCCGCGGACATGTTTCTTATGACAGGAGGTTTAACGAGAATGAGCTATGGGCCACTCCATGGACACTTTATACATGGGGAGGATATGTTAATGGTGAACCTACCCTGAACCCCGGTTCCAGGGGCCCTGGCACCCCTCAGCTTACAAGGCAGCGGAGTGGCTGGACAGATGTCTCCATGAACATTGTGGGTAACTACCAGAGGAGTTTCGGGATTCATAATATCTCCATGCTTGCAGGTGCTGAACGGGAGACATGGAGCGGACAAAATGTTGGGGCATACCGTGAAGGTTTCATAACTGCCGAATTCCCGCAACTGGACCTTGGCGCTGCCGAGAACAGGAACAACTGGGGTAATTCGTGGCACGGGGCAAGGCAGAACTATTTCAGCCGCGTGAACTATGATATCCGCGAAACCTATCTTTTTGAGGTTGTTGCACGACTGGACGGTTCCTATATATTCCCGAAAGGCGACCGTTACGGTTTCTTCCCTTCTGCTTCGGTGGGATGGAGGCTGTCTAACGAGGACTTTTTCCAGGCGGCTACAGGCGATGTATTCAACAACTTTATTGTGCGGACTTCATACGGGCAGACAGGTAACGACCAGGTTTCACCATACCAGTTCCTCGGAACATACGGGTTTGCAGCAGGTTACATATTTGATGAGAGAGATATACATCCAAGCTTGTATGAGGCGCGGATACCGAACCCCAACATTACCTGGGAGGTTGCAAATCAGTTCAACGCCGGTGTGAATATGGCAATCCTTAATAACAGGCTTGCACTGGAGGTGGATTACTTCAACTACCACCGTGA
>SLRB01000057.1 GCA_007131165.1 Bacteroidales bacterium
ATCCCCGGCCGGGTACGGGGCAGACATATACCTATGATGCCTGGTATGACCTTATACGTAACCTGGCGCCAGATGCCGCGATCTTCGGGAAAGGCCCTGATGCAAGGTGGTGCGGAAACGAGGGGGGAAGGACCCGTGACGATGAGTACAATGTGATCCCGCTGGAGGTTTCGTCCGGTGAGTTCGACTGGCCCGATATGACAGACGAAAATGTAGCAGGGCGCGACCGGATTACTGAAGATACGAGGTATTTCCATTATTATCCTGCTGAGACGAACACCTCTATACGTCACGGATGGTTCTGGCGCAATAACGATGAACAGCAGGTAAGGAGTGCCGACGACGTGTTCGATATATACGAGCGATCTGTCGGGGGAAACAGCATATTTCACCTTAACATCCCTCCCGATACCCTGGGGAGGTTTGCCGATCGCGATGCAGAGGTGTTGCTTGAAGTGGGGCGCAGGATTGATGCCGTCTACGGTTCCAGCCTGCTTGACGGTGCAACGGTGTCCCTCGCGGGACAGCCTGGTGCCTCAATATCCGGGAATACCAACGGGAACCCCGGAGGTGGAGCTTTACGCGGCAATATGCTTGACGGCAACAGGAATACATGGTGGGATGCGCCCTCTACAGATGCATTTGTCGAGGTGGATCTTCCTGAAGAGCGTACAATAAACCGTTTTATGGTAAGGGAACCCATAGCACAAAGGGGTGAGAGGATAGAGGAACACTATCTTGAGGCCCTTGTCGATGGCCGGTGGGTTCAGGTTGCCGAAGGCAGGACGGTGGGGCACAAAAGGATCCTCCGTTTCCCTGCAGTCAGCACATCAGCACTCAGGCTTACCGTCACAAAAGCCAGGCTGGAACCTGCTATATCTGAATTGTCTGCGCATTACTACGATGAACCTCCAAAGCCGGTTGTCATAAGGCGTGACAATGACGGCATGGTGGAGATGGGAGTGGGGCTTAGCTTTGTGTGGAACTACCATGGTATGATTGACCAGTCGCAGCCGGTTTATTACACTCTTGACGGGAGTGAACCAACGGCTGCATCTGCCAGGTATGAAGAACCGCTGGAACTGCCCTTTGGTGGCTTTATAAGAGCCAGGGCAATAGTTGAAGGGAGGGAAGGTACCGTATCTGAAAACCGGATGGGGATAATGCGTACGGGCTGGACTGCCGTTGACTCAGACGGCAGGCAGGAGGAGCCAGACAGGGTGCTTGACGGCAGCCTGCGGAGCAGGTGGATAAGCTCTGAGGCAGAGCCGGGTTCCCACAGCATTACAATTGATATGCAGCAGGAATACCCGGTATCAGGCATGACCTATATACCCGCACAGCGTGCGGGATATATAGAATCATTTGATGTAGAAGTGAGCTCTGACGGCGAAAAATGGGAGAGAGTGCATTCAGGCAGGTTCGGCAATATTGTTAACGATCCGCAGCGCAGGTTTGTGCAGTTTGACCGGCAATTAACGGCGCGGTATGTACGACTCTCAAACCTTGTGCCCCCCGGGGGCATGTCCAGGGTTGGCGCCGCCGACATAGAGATAATTGCTGCTGATGTGCAATAATATGCATTTCGTGAAACTGCCCCTGATGGCATAAAAATCCCCGGTGCTTACCTGCCGTAATCACTTCCGGGAGAAGGTTAACTGTGAGATCTCAGTTAAAATGAAGATAATACCAAAAGGTATTATCAAACCTTTCAATATGCTCACGGTTTGCTTCGGGGTTCTGCCTGTATGAATTGAAAGCGTTGATGTACCGGCTGAACCTTGATTGTGCATCACTGCTTATATCCAGTCCGCCCAGGTCAGGCATCATACCGGTTGCATTTGAATATACCAGCGCCGCCTCTTCTACGTGCCGGGGTATGCGGGTATAGCCCATTTCACCCATTAAGGGTATGAGTGATACTGCCTCCTCAACTTCTTTGGTAAGGAGAAGCCATGCAAGCTTGTATTCAAATGCCTTTATATTGGCAGGGTTGGCTTCAAGAAGCATCAGTATGTTCCTTTGCGGAAACTCAGTATCGATAAAAAAGTCCTTTTCTTTCGGCAGTAAACGGACTTTTTCTCCCAGCTCAGGATGGGCCGTCACAGCTTCATCGTTATAGAGCATTTGTTTGAGTTCAACTGCTTTCGACCTGTAATTAAGTGTGTTCCTGAGTATGGATATGTATATTTCGGCTATGCGGTAATTCCCGTTAATCAGGTTTGCCTTTGCCAGCAAAAGCATATTTTGCGGCCTGTACCCGTATATTACCATTGACTCATAGGCCCAGCGGTGTGCTTCATTGACCAGCCCGGTTGCATAATAAAATAGAGCTCCCCTGTTAAGGTGGACATCTCCCCATGGAAGAATAAGAGATGTCGGTCCGAAATCCTGTTTTCCCTGGAACAACCTGTCTGATAATTGGTTGGTCTCGGCCAGGGCAAGGTTGTAGTAAAACTGGCCTATCAGGTTTCTCGATGGAGATGTTTCATGCAACCTGATTGCCGCTTCCCACTCCTTTTCTGCAGCAAGCTTCTGGAGCCTGATGACTGTTGCCCTTTGCGGGTTATGCCATGCGAGTAACATTACCATGGCAGCAAGTGTCAGTGCCGGGGCAAAGTAATTCCCCAGGAAGATGGAAGGTTTGTGTTTCCGATTAAGAGAAACCGGCAATTTTGAAATAACCGGAAAAGCTGCAAGAAATGCCGTTAAAACATAAAACAACACCCTGTGCCTGTTGTCGTCTACCAGAGGCAGGGGATTGGTAAGAATTGTACCGGTAGTTTCAGTAAAGATCACATGACGTGACAGCAGCAGGGCCAGTCCGGCGGTAATCAGCATTACTGAAGGATAAACGTACCTTGAACCTCCTTTCTCAAACCGGAGCAGCGCGGGGAGGCACATACCAGCGTAAATCAATGCAAATGCCCCGCAGGTGTAATAGAGGATTACCAGCAGGAAGGGTGCAACAGGTATCCTGAACTTGCCGCCTGTTGAAAATGAGCACAGGAAAGCTGCCAGCGTCGCCAGGTATCCCAGGTTGAAGGCCATCAGGTGATAATAGTGTGCCTGCATAAGAAGGAGCAGGCAGGAGGGGATCAAAAAGGTAAGGGACAAAAAGAGCGGGTCAGCGCCTGTCCTTTTGCCGGCGGCACTGACCAGAAAGGCTGCCATGGTAAGTACTGCCGCAATGATGACAGCTCCCGCGGCGGGGTAATGATAGAACTGGGTCATGAAGAGCCCGGCATATTCAGCAATCCCCCCCGGCCTTGAAAGGTGCTCTTTCAGGAACTCCCCTGAGTATACAAACAATGCTTCCTGTTCCTGGAAAAAGAGGACATAATCGCCAAACCACTTGAAATAGGCCGCCGTAATTATAAAAAATATGGCAGGGGCGTATATATAGCTTTTGAATATCAGCCTCTTGTTATTGCCTGTAATGTTATGTTCGGGTTTGTTAGTCATATCCGGTAAAGTGTTTCATATTTGATCAGTTGTGCCTTTCATATTTCCGGCCGGGAAGGCTTCCAGGCTTTATGCTTATTCACCATAACCGGCCGTTCCGGC
The DNA here is from genome assembly GCA_007131165.1 of Bacteroidales bacterium. GTDB lineage: Bacteria > Bacteroidota > Bacteroidia > Bacteroidales > PUMT01 > PXAP01. The sequence goes on from SLRB01000057.1 coordinate 3,568, forward strand.
AGCAGGCACAGCATGCAAAGGCTCTTCTGCAGAGACACGTTCAAAATCACGCGGCCCTATCCCGACTTTCCCGGTAACCAGCTCAGGCAGATTGAATGAATGGAGCATCCGGCCGTAGGTAGTTGGGTCACGCTGGGGCAGCACAAATGGTTTGCCCGGGTTGCCGGGAGAACCAAAATATGAAAAGTAAGGTCTGGAGCTAACCCCGTCTTTTTTCTTGCTGCTGAACACCAGCCATTTGCCGTTAGATGACCAGCCATGATAACTTTCTGTATCATCACTTCCTATTTCCGGCTTTGATAATTCACCGCTTTCCAGATCAATGAGGTATAGCTCAGCTTCACTGCTCCACACGGGGAAGGTACCGTAATCATGCAGGGTGAAAACCAGGTGCCGCCCATCGGGAGAAACCTTGGGAAACGATGCGCTTCTCCCAATTCCCGAAGCATCGAAAACTATCTCCGGCTCGCCCAGTGTTCCGGATAACGGATCAAACGACCTCCTTGCAATGTCGTAACTGATGCTTTTTACATTTTCTGCATCAATCTCAAAATCCGGCTTCCTGGTCCGCGAATAATATAAATACATTCCATCGGGTGCCCAGCCCGGGAAGGTCTGCATATATTCCTTTGCTTCCGGGTCGCCCGGCTGGTACATGCTGTTACTTTCGACATCGTAGATGACCAGCGAAGACTCAAGATCGAACACCTCGATATTGTTGTCAGAATGGGCATAAAAACTCTGCCTTACGCTGTTTGCCGAGAATGCCACGTACTTGCCGGACGGGTGCCAGGATGGATAGGTTGCATTGGCCGGCATACCTTCAGTCCTCAGTTCCCTTCTCTTCAGGCCACCCTCGCCCGAAAAATATGTACCACCCATTGACCCCCTTACATGAAGGAGAAAGGTTTCCGGGTCGTTCCTGCTGAAGGAGTGGCAGTTAATGCAGTTATTGTCAAGAAGCTGGTTTTCAGCGATTGATTCCTCCCGGAAGCTTTCGGTCGATCGCTGCATGATTTTCATCCGGTACCAGCTGTAATAACCGGGGTGTATCTTCCTGTAAACCAGGTAGGGAT
>SLRB01000166.1 GCA_007131165.1 Bacteroidales bacterium
AAATGCAGCCATGGCTGCCCATATAGTCATAGCCCTCAGTGCCTGCTCCCTTGTGAGGGCATTTTCCATCTGGAATCCCTTTTCAGGATATCCTCCGGAGTCTTTTCTGGCAACCCCGGCCCAAAACCCCAGCAGGGGATTGATGCTCTCAACCGGAAAATCACTCCCGTTTGGCAACCAACCATTCTGGTGCATCAATTTTTTCAGGGCATATGCTCCCTTTATCCTTTCCGGGCCAATCCGTTGAGCTGCCCAGCCCATATCTGATATTGCATGTATTGCCTGTACTGAAGGGATAACCGAGTATTTGCCAAACAAGTCGAAATCATCAGGGTTAACTATCTGTGCATGTTCTATCCGCCATCGCCTGTTATTGTCCTCTCCAAGAATTTTCGCATATATCTCAAGCATTAACCTTACAGCTGCATCTCCAATGCAGTGTGTGTTAACCTGGTAACCATGCTCCCATGCTTTTCGTGATATTTTTTCCATATAACCGGGAGCTTCCAGCAGCAGGCCATAATTACCAGGGGCATCAGTGTACTCATCTAACAACCGGGCCCCTCTGGAACCCAGGGCGCCGTCAGCAAAAAGTTTGACCGACCTGACATTCAAATGACCGGTTTTATATATGCCACGGTACATGAAGTTTTCGAAGTTTTCCGGTGTGGGGTTGAGCATGGCATAAACTCTCATTTTGAGGTCACCTGACTTATGCAGGGTATCTATAAGTTTTACCACATCATAGTCCAGTCCGGCATCACCTAATGATGTCAATCCCACACCAAAACAGTTCTTCTGAGCATTAATAAGTGCAGCTACCTTTTGTTCATATGCAGGCGGAGGTATAAGGCCCTTTACTTTTTCTATTGCATTATCAATAAGTACACCTGTAAGCTCTCCGTTGCTTTCCAGGAATTCACCTCCTTTTACGTTTGTGCTCCTGTCTACTCCTGCAATATTAAGGGCTGCCGTGTTAGCCAGGGCAGCATGCCCGTCTACCCTGGTAATCAATACCGGCTTATCGGCAAAATGCTTGTCAAGCTGATTTTTATGGGGGAACTCTCTTATAGGCCACAGGTTTTGGTCCCATCCGCGTCCCAGCACCCATTCTGAAGGGAAATCCCTGTCGTGTGACAGTAGCCGGCCGATAATCTCGTCAAATGAGCGGGCACCTGAAAGATCGGCATTGATCAGGCTTGTGCCGTATCCGTAAAAATGGCAATGCGGGTCAATTAACCCGGGGTAAATAAACAACCGCTGCATATCAAGTGTACCTTCAGCACGGTATTTGTCCCATATGTCACGGTTACTGCCTGTGGCTGCAAATCTCCCGTTTTTTATCGCTGCCGATTGTGCCATGGTAAAGCCACCATCGACGGTATATATCCTGGCATTGTATATTATAAGGTCTGCTTGCTCTTTTTCCATGACAATAACTCAGCGGGGATAAACTACAGGATAAATATTTTTTTGTAACTTCATGATGGAGTTTTTTACTAAATGTGATTTATTCCTGTTTTGTTTACGAAAATACACTTTTTCTGTCTTTTGACAGTTAATGTTTAATAGTCCTCAACCGCTATGGTTTCAATAAAAAAGCAATTACTGCCCATTGTTCTTATAGTTGCCGCGATTGGTATTGCCGGTGTGTCGTGTGATAAAGACCCTGTTCTTTCAGATCCTCATGCAAAACTTCGTTTTTCGTCCGACACCCTGCTCTTTGATACCATATTTACAGCAATAGGCTCATCTACAAGACAATTCAAGGTTTATAACCCATATGACAAGAATTTAGAAATATCAAGTATCAGGCTGACGGGAGGTGATTCATCACCCTTCAGAATTAATGTAGATGGAGTTCCGGGAAAGGAATTCAGTGATATATTGATTCGTGGCGGCGACAGTATCTACATTTTTGTCGAAGCTACCATCGATCCGGTAAACGGTAATCTTCCGGTTATCATATGCGATTCTGTTGTGTTTGTGACAAACGGCAATATTCAGGACGTAAAGCTTGTTGCATGGGGGCAGGATGTCGAAATTATAAGGGATGAGATATATGGAAACAGGACCCTTTCTGCAGAAAAACCTTACCTGGTTTATGGCTCCATGATGGTCGACACTAACAGTGTAATGATGGTAGAACCAGGGGTAAGGATGCACTTTTTCAGAAATTCCGGGTTATATGTTGCAGGTACAATAATAGCTGAAGGGAGTGGCGAAAGTCCCATTGTCTTTGAAGGAAGCCGTACCGAAGCCTCATACCGGAATATACCCGGGCAGTGGGATGGGATCAGGCTAATGCCCGGAAGCACCGGGAACAGATTTGTAAACGTCAGGGTAAGGAACGCTGTCAACGGGATAGTGGCTGATACATCAGGTATTGAAGAAAGCGCCACTCTATATCTGGCGAACAGCCGTATAGAGAATATGACCCATGCAGGTCTGATAGGCCGGAGTACCAGCATCTATGCGTATAATACGGTAATATCCAATTGCGGATACTATCTTGCTGCACTTACGGCCGGGGGAGATTATACATTCTATCACTGCACCTTTGCCAATTACTGGAATATGACATCGCGTCGAACACCATCGGTTGTGATTGATAATTATTATACTGACACAGAAGGTGAATTATATATAACCCCTGTCAGAGCTGTTTTCGGCAATTCAATAATTCACGGGAACAACAGCAGTGAGATTGGATTCCTGGCGCAATCCGAAGGTGCATTTGATGTTTTGTTTGACCACTGTTTGGTTGCCGTTCAACCCTCATTTGGTGAAGATTTTGAAGGGCTTTTAGTAAATTGCCTTGCAGGAGATGATCCTGTTTTCATTGACCCTGCTAACTTCAATTTCAGGTTGGATAAGGGTTCACCGGCCATCGACAGGGGAAACCCGGATACGGGGATGCTTCATCCGTTTGATTTAGACGGCAGAAGCCGCATATCAGGAAATTCACCTGATATAGGTGCATTTGAATGGTATCCGGAGGACTGATCTGAATAACCTGGTCAATACGGAGCGAAATATGGAAGTTTCTCAGGAAAGCCGGCATTTTGTCAATAAGGTACCTTTAGGTGCGGTTATCCTTGTCTTTTTACTGCTACTACCGGCAAAACCCGGAAGTTTGCAGACTGCTGCAGGCGATGAGACCGGTTCTGTTTTCCGAATAATCTTCTACAATGTTGAGAACCTTTTCGATACGGTAAATGACCCTTTAAAGGATGACGACGATTTCACCCCTGAGGGTGCCCGGCGGTGGAATGAATTCAGGCTGCAAAACAAGATTAATAATCTGTACCGTGCTATTGCCGCTGCCGGTGGATGGCAGCCTCCTGCAATTATCGGATTGTGTGAGGTGGAGAATATGTATGTTCTTGAAAGGCTTGCATATGGAACCGGGTTGAACAGATTTGATTACCGTATAATACATAGGAATTCTGATGACCGCAGGGGTATTGATGTTGCATTGCTTATCCGCCCGGACAGGTTTGATCTGCTGAAAAGCCGGTTTGTGCCTGTCAGATTTCCTTTTGATACCCTTGCTGTTACCAGGGATATAGTTTATGTTAAAGGCCTGGCGGGACATGAAGATACATTGCATTTGTTTGCAAATCATTGGCCCAGCAGGTGGGGCGGGCAGGCAGAAACAGCTCCATACAGGAATCATACCGCATCCGTACTGAGGTCTTTGATCGATTCTTTGTTTATGGTTAATCCAGTTGCGAAAATAATTGTTATGGGCGACTTTAACGATGAACCAGGGGACGAGAGCCTTAAAAAATTTCTTGATGCAGGGTATGGATATGATGACCCGGAACCGGGAAAGCTTTACAATGTTTCAAGGGAAAACAAGAGGGTTGGTATGGGTAGTTGCAAATTCCAGGGTAATTGGTATCTTTTTGACCAGTTCATTGTTTCTGGTGGACTTCTGGGTCTTGCATCCGGATTATATACCTCCCCGGCTTCAGTTAGGGTGTTTGATGAAGAATTCCTTTTGGTTCCCGATGAGGCATGGTTCGGGTACAAACCATTCAGGACATATGAAGGGTTCCGGTATACGGGAGGTTACAGCGATCATCTTCCGGTAATCTTGGATCTTTTTGAAAATTGACATTTTTTTCAATCTTTTAATCCTCCTTGTATTGGAAAATTTCCATCAGAAGTGTTGATAACAGGAAGCGTAATTTGAGCAAGGTGTTGATAAGTAACAACAAACCGCATTGTTTAATGGGGTACTTAGCAGTAGGTTAACAAGTTGAAGTAATTAACAAATTGTTCATAAAGCATGTTATTACGTTGTGAATACAATCAGTGAAAAATATTTGGAACCTGGCTGTTTTTCATACTATATTTGATATATCAAGTAAGGGATAAAAGACTTGTTCTTTGAGATGTTAAGCTGAAATTTAAAATACCTCCGGGTATGATTGTTTCAGTCAGGCCACACGAAGAATTTCCTCCGGGATAATCTTCAGGCCGCATAATAAGAGCGGGGGCAAGCGTGAACATCAGCTGTAAAAAGCTGGTCGGAACAATGCCCGGACCTTCGCAACAGATCCTCCGGGATCTGCCTGTAAAGGTCAGTCATAATAACAGTAGCTTGACACTTTAGCGGTTCGCCGCAAAAA
>SLRB01000295.1 GCA_007131165.1 Bacteroidales bacterium
AAAGAAATCATCTGAAGGCAGTTCGTTAAAGTGCCAGAAGTGCAGCAAAGTCGTGGAAGGCCCCAGTTGACGATCCATCCATCTCATGCGGCTCATCTGCCAGTTGGTTATCCATGTAATCTCATGATTGTAAGTTGGGGCGATATAATGGTTTGGCCAAACATAGCGGTTCAGGATAGGCCAGCGTTTAAAATTCCTGTCCTGTGCTTCATTTAGTATAAAAGCAAAACCGTTGATCCTGCTCTTTAGAGAATCATTCGAGAATTGCCCGCGCCTTAACTGCCAGTACCTCTCATTGTAACGCGATTTGAACTCGGGGTCTTCAAAAAGTCGGGTGTACCAACCATACAGGTAGGTGTGCTGGGACAGGAGGTTGTAATACCAGCCTTCCGATTCCCATGGCCTTGGCCAGGCTGAATCTGTATAATGAGGATCCGGATAATAGTCCACGTTCCCCATACTTATATTAAAGTCCCATAACGGGCCTTTGATAATTTTTCCTCCTCTGTCCTTATGGAAGAACGTACTCAGCCTGTAGCCGTCAATTTCCTTGAGCAGTTCGGTTATAAGGTGGGCATCAATAAAAGAGTCGGGGTCAATGTACTTATTATAACCCTCGCCGGGGTCGGCGAAGTTATCTCCAAAAAGGGCAGTTTCAAATTCGCTGAGGTGATTTTCAAGCCACGCTCTCTGCTGTGTAGTCATATCACTCTCCTGCGGCCTTGCAAGTGCAAAATGTGAGCCTCTCTGCGTCCTGATCCCTGACTCTCCGGGGTTAAGCCTGTCCCTCTTGAAGATATACCCACCTGTAATTTCAGGCTCCTGGTTATCATCAGAGTCTATTTTCTCTATCTCAACCCTTCCGTCAGCCCATTTAATGCGCTCTATAAGGACATACACGCCGTGATAATGGTCGTCGGTCAGGGGGCCTGTACCGTCATGAAGGTAGAGTTCTATAAAACGGGTCCTTGGTGAATACCTGCCAATGTCATTGCTAAGGCTGTAAGCAATTACATTCCTCATCAGTGATTTATCGCTGTAGGGGCCATTCAGTATCCAGTTATGTTCTTCAGGCATCCCGAGAAGGGCTTCTTTCCGGTTGGATCCATCCTCTTCATGCAGATGGAACCCGTACATTTTTTTCGGAAACATCAGCGAACTTGAACCTCTCAGGTTAATTACGGCCCTGCTCTGCAGTACCGGGTCATCTGCAAGACGTACCCTGCCATCCTCACCCTTGTCATACAGTGTCAGATAAACAGGAACCCGTGGATGACCCTCTGGTATGGTCTGGTTGAATTTGTGTATGACCATGAGGGGCAAATTGGAACTGAACTGGTTAATGCTGTGCGTTAGTTTTGTATATAAGGCTTTAACAACTTTACTGGTTGCCACACCCGGTTCATATGAGATAGCGCGGACAAGAGTCGTACCTGAAATGCTGAATGGTTGCAAATACCTGCGGGAAATACCTGGTTTAGGTTCACTGCCGTCAGTTGTATAATAAACCTCAAGCCCTTCTTCATACTCAAACCCGAGCATAAAATCTTCAGTAAACGGCCCCCCTTCGCGTGTAAACCGGGGCGGATCGGGTATAACCGGCAATTCTGCGAGTCCCCCGTCATGATTAGGTTGTCCGGGTGTAGGGTCGGTATACCAGAACCATTCTCCTGTCCCGTCCGGATACCTTCCATATGACATATCCCTCGGGATCTCGGTTGGCGGGATTTCATCCACCCGAACTGAGTCTGGCCTTGTAAGCAGTACTTCTTCACCCTCGCGGTCAATTCTGAAATTTGTGTGCAGTTCAGTCTCGTTCCAGTAGAGCCGGGCATTTGGAATGGGTTCTTCTATGTCACCTGACGGAAGGCGCCAACGTACGGCCAGATTATCACCACCTTCGTGTTCTTTCATTAACGCCTTTATGTAGTAGCGCTTACCCTCCTCAAGCATAACGGAGGATGATTGCTGCTCGGGATACTTAAGCCATTCCCTTGAGTTGGTCCATCCCGGCACGCTGGCTATTTCAACAATATTATCAGGATCATCATCAGTACTAAGATAGAGGACCCCATTATCATCACTTGCGATCCAGAATACATAGTCGCCAGTTTCAGGAGCCTCTATATAACCATGCATCCGCTGGCCATAGTGGTTGCCAATATTGACCGGTGCTTCAAAACCTTCTGTCACCAGGTGACTTTCTGCAGGGTTATCAGGATAATCCGGATGGTCAACCAGGTCGCTTATTGCCGATCCGGTAATCCCCCTCCACACCTCTCTCATGATCCCGTTTATCCAGCCACCTTCCGGCCTCCTGTCCTTGCCTGACGCCCATACGATAAGATATTCCCCGGGTTCCACAATTACTGAAGGAAATACCCATCGAAAGGGATTGTCATAGTCATCAGAAAACCCATAACCCTCAAGATCGACCGGTTCATCCCCGTAATTATAAAACTCCACCCAGTCTTCGAAATCGCCGTCCATATCAGCAATGGTCTCACCGTTTGATGCCATAACCTCATTTATAGCAATAGATTGCGAAAAGGAGGGTAGAGATGTCATCATAATTACCGACATCATAATTGTCAGGACACAATACTTTAAATGACCGGGCGCTGGATTCTTCATGTTGACAGGATAAAAACCAAAGTGATGTTATAAATTAACAGGGATACCTGGTATAAAAATGCAAATATGGTGAATCAATTGCATTTTATAAAGCCCGGCGGAGGATTTATCAGTAATAGAATTCAACTGTATAAACGGATACATTATCTCTTTCGTCATCCACTATAAGCTCCAGGCGCCGGTTTTTACCCCGGCCAATTCTCTCTTCTTCAAAAATGTAAAAAAGATGTTCGTTCTTGGGATCATATTCAAACAGTACCCATTCATCGTCAATATAGCCGTTATATGAACGTATACCTGAAAGATCATCCCGTATCCTGAACCTGATCATCCGCTGGTTACTCATATCTCTTCCCGGACCAATATTCAGCGGCTCTATTTCCGGAGGTATGGTGTCTGCCATAACTGTAAAGCGGCCGAACAGATTTGTCTGGCCGTGCATGAAACCATCGCTCCATCTGCTGTTGACCGCAGACGGGTTATTATTGTTATTAAGGTTGACAATAAGAGCTTTACCCCTCAGATGTTCTGGTATGTCAGCCGCTATGCTCAGGTTGTAATTCCGGTGCACCGGTGTATACCTGTTATGGATATGGTAAACAGGTGTAAGACTTCCATCTGCCGGTGCTGATGTGTCAAATTCAAACAGAAGGTCATCGTATAAGGCTCCTGCAGGTAAAGATACCGAGGCACCGTTTCCTGAATACCTGTTTTGCTGGTCGTAACGCATTAACATAACAAAATTACCGGGTGGCGGAGGGGGAAGTATCTCCTCTTCAGGAATTACTGTTTTGACCGGGAAGGACAGTACCGAAGTATTTCTGTATACATCTTTTACAACCATCCTCGCGTCTGTTCTGCCTTCGCTGTAGAAAACACCAACTCCACGGTTCACATGATGCCGGTTAATACTCAACCGGTTATTTGGCTGCAGGAATGTCCGCTGGATGTCCCTCCTGTTCCTGACCTTCTCTGCATAGTCTATATGTGAGTTTATATAGCGCTGTTCAGCAAAAGCAAATTGTGTCAGTTCATGCCTGTAAACGCTTTCGTTATCAAGAAAAAGCTCTATGGCCCATGCACCGCAGCGGTTTGGAGAACCATCGAGAAAGTCTATAGCTTCTATTCCGAAACCAATTTCGCCGTATACCTCGATTGGCAAATTGCCCCGAATACGATACCTGCCATTCCCTCCATCAAGAGGAAGGTACAGGGGTTCGTTTTTGCCGTTGACAAGGCTGTTATGCGTCAGCGGGTACACTGCAAGGGTATAAAGAACGGGGGGCAGGTGGTCTGCCACATCAAAATTAAACTTCAGGGGGTTAACGGGCACCTGGGTTGCAGCTTCCCTTATCTCAAAATGAAGGTGCGGCCCGAATGACGATCCTGTATTTCCTGAATAACCAATAAATTCTCCCTGGTTAAAAGTGAACATCCCCCCTGGCGGTGCAAGGTCTACACGGAAACTTTGCTGTTTATACTGCTGCTCATTTACATACCTTTCAATTTCATCGCTAAACCTGTCAAGGTGCGCGTATACAGTTGCATATCCATTGGGATGTTCAATGTAGAGTGCCCTGCCGTATCCAACCGGCGATACTACTATCCTGTATACAAACCCTTCGGCGGCAGCATTTACTCTTCTTCCCGTTACTCCACCGGTACGGATATCTATTCCGGCATGAAAGGAATTTGTGCGCAGTTCGCCAAAGTTAGCTGAAAGATTCAGAGGAAATTCAACTGGCGAAATAAAATAATCGCGGGGAAATTCCGCCGAAAGGCTTTCTGATACTGAAAAAGCAATAATTAAAAAAAGAGAAGTGAATTTGTTCATTTACTGGGCGCAATTATATATATTTAAAATCCGTTATTCAATGGTAAATTTGCTAAGACATCCGGTTGTAAAACTAAAAATCCTTTGAATAATTATGTAATAAAAACTGCGTAATTTTTTTATTTGCAAAAGCTGTAGTAAATTTGTAAGTAATTAGTAAAGTA
>SLRB01000217.1 GCA_007131165.1 Bacteroidales bacterium
CTGATAGCATACAAAATAAGCTGATTATATTTCCCCGAAAGGGATATCCTGCAATTAGCCGTTTAGAAATTTGATCTGTCAACCGGAGAATGATAAAAGAGCAGACATACAAGTATATCAGGCATCTGCCGGTAATTGTTTTTTTCGGGGGACTGCTGGCAGTTGCCTGGTGGATAATATATAACCCCTGGGCAACCCTCGCTCCGTCACTTCCCGGTGCCGACGGTTTTGCCGGTACCGGTGCAGCGACAGAAGAGAATATAATTATCGGGGCATATTTTGAAGAAAGAGGAAGTGCCCCGTTAACCACCGGGGCAGAAAGCTGGCCCGGATTCAGGGGTAAAGAATTTGATAACATTTACCGCAACAGGATGCCCCTTATAGACAATTTTTCGCAGGGTGGTACCGATATACTCTGGTCCGTCGAACTGGGCGAGGGTCATGCCGGCCCGGCCATATATGAGGGACTGGTTTACCTCCTCGATTATGATGAGGAGCAGAGGGCCGATATGCTGAAAGTGTTTTCGCTTGAAACAGGTGAGGAATTGTGGAGAAGATGGTACAATGTACATATCCGCAGGAACCACGGCATGTCGCGTACGGTCCCCGCCGTTTCAGAAGAGTATATACTCACAATTGGTCCGCGCGGACATGTAATGTGCGTGGACAGGCTGTCGGGTGACCTGCTCTGGGGTATAGACCTTGAAAATGAATGGAACACCGAAATACCATTGTGGTATACGGGACAGTGCCCGCTCCTTGACAGCGGAGTTGCAGTTATTGCCCCGGGAGGAGACGCGCTGATGATAGGTGTTGATGCAGCTACCGGCGGGATACTCTGGGAAACACCAAACCCCCACGGTTGGGAGATGTCACACTCATCGGTCATCCCGTTTACTTATGAAGGCATTAAAATGTACGTGTACAGTGCTATAGGCGGAGCAGTTGGGGTTGCCGCCGAAGGGCCAGACGCCGGCAGTGTCCTGTGGGAGGTGCCGGAATGGAACCACCGTGTCCTGGCTGCTTCCCCTGTATGCATGCCTGACGGCAGGATTTTCCTGACTGCAGGCTATGGTGCAGGCAGCATGTTGCTGCAGCTTCACAACCGCAACGGCAACATTGAACCTGAAATACTTGAAACATTCAGGCCGGGCGAAGGACTCTCGAGCGAGCAACAAACTCCGGTTTATGCTGACGGACACCTGTTCGGGGTTCTTCCCAAGGATGCCAGAGCATTAAGGAACCAGTTCGTTTGCGTTGATCCGGAAGATATAACATCATTTGTCTGGACAAGCGGGCCATCGGCGAGATTTGGACTGGGGCCGTTCATCCTTGCAGACGGGAAATTCTACCTGCTGGATGATGATGGCACACTTTACATTATTGAAAAGAGCCTGCAGGGATTCAGGCAACTGGACAGTATGGAGCTTATAGAGGACGGGCACGATGCCTGGGCGCCGCTGGCAATAGCTGACGGCTATATGCTGCTGAGAGATGACCAGACTATGATATGCATTGACCTCAAAAGATAATGATCATGCGAAAATGGGCGGTTATATCTATTGTATTGATTTCGGCAGCCGCCATCATAGCGGTGATAATTGCCGAACACAGATCCGCCCTACCGGGCAGGAGACCGGCAAACCCTTTCGCCTACGATGTTGAGGAGTTCAGGTCGGTCGATCAGGAACTGATCCGATGGAGAGAAACACACCAGGTGCAACTCGACCGGGAAGATCCGCGTGCCATGGCATATAGTGATGGCAAAATTTACCTGGCCGCAGGAAACGAGCTGCAGGTGATCGGAAGTGACTGGAGCCGGATCCTGAGGAGGACTCTCCCGTCTGAAGCGACTTGCCTTGCAGCGGCGCGGGAGGGATGGATCGTAGCTGGAATGGGAAACCATCTTGTGATTCTGGACAGTGATGGAGAAACCATCGCAGAATCGGAAGCTCTCCCCGAAGAAAGCAGCATTACATCGGTGGCAATTCTGGGCGATAATATTTACGCTGCCGATGCCACCGGGCGGAGAGTACTTATCTATAACCGGGAACTTGAACAAACCGGTGAGTTCAGAGGTGATTCGGGAGTGTCGGATGTGCACGGCTTCATTGTACCCGGGGCACATTTCAGTCTCGCGGTAAATTCAGAAGACGAATTGTGGATAACCAATCCCGGAATTCATTCCCTTCAGAACTACACCGCATCAGGAAGACTTAGATCATACATTCAGAGGACATCCTTCGGCATTGACGGGTTCAGCGGATGCTGCAACCCTGTTCATTTCACGTTTCTTCCCGACGGCAGGTTCGTTACAAGTGAAAAAGGAATCATCAGGATCAAGGTGATCATAGGTACGGGTGAAGTCGAATCGGTGGTAGCGCCGCCGGAATTGTTCAGGGAGGGAACTAATGCGCCCGCAGTAGCAGTAGGTGATAACGGCAACGTGCTGGCCCTTGATTTTGACAGGAACATGATAAGAATATTTGAACCAATATGAGCAATATGCAACGTAGAGATTTTCTTACAGCTACAGGAAGGTATACCCTTTATGGTGCCCTGGCAGTCATTGCGGCATTCAGCCTTAAAAACGCAGGAAGTTCATCAGGTAACCCCTGCACAGACGGAACATCGTGCAGGGATTGCACTCTTCTTTCAGGGTGTACCCTGGAAGAAGCAGAAGAAGCCAGGTCAGCCGAAAGAGACCGCAACTCATAAATTTTCAGAACTATGGAAAGAAAGAAGACGAAAAGCCGGAGGGAATTTATAAGCAGTAGTGCTCGGTTCGGTTTGGTCCTCGCGCTCGGGGGCATCGGGGGACTGGCTTTCAGGAGGTCCACCGGCGATCAGTGGGTCTGGCAGATAGATCCCTTCAAGTGTTCCTGGTGCGGAAGATGTGCAACCAATTGCGTGCTGAACCCCTCAGCAGTAAAATGTGTCCATGCCTACGAGCTGTGCGGCTACTGCGACCTGTGCGGCGGATACCTTATACCTGGCCACTCCGACCGCAGCACCGCAGCAGAAAACCAGCTTTGTCCCACCGCTGCAATAGAGAGAAAATTTATTGAGGAACCCTACTATGAATACAAGATAAAAGAGGACCTCTGTATCGGATGCGCAAAATGTGCAGAGGGTTGCTCCGCATTTGGCAACGGATCGCTGCACCTACAGATCATGCACCACCTTTGTGTTAACTGCAATGAATGCGCGATAGCAAGAGCATGCCCCTCCGATGCCATAAAAAGGGTTAAGGGTTCGGACCCCTACCTGATGAAAGGCGACTATACCAAATAAAACAGATTTGAATATTAAAACCATCATATTGCCCCTCCTGCTGTTTGTATTGACAGCATTGCCCGCAGAAACGTTTTCACAACAGCGTTTTCCGGCGCCTGAGTTTGAATCCGGTTATGAGTTACCCGAAGTAACCACTCCTGAGCCCCGTCCACTTACCCTCGAATATGGTGACGTGATCGTGCTTCTCGGCTTTCTGCTTATAACTTCCTGGCTGGCAATCAAAAAGCGTTCCAGGCAATGGATCCTCTGGCTGTCCGTCGGGGCCCTGCTCTATTTCGGCTTCTGGCGGGAGGGCTGTATCTGCTCTGTCGGCTCGGTACAAAATATGGTTCTGTCACTGTCCGATCCGGCATACGCGGTTTCCTATACTGTAATAGCCTTCTTTATGCTGCCACTGATCTTCAGCCTCTCATTCGGGAGGGTCTTCTGTGCTTCAGCCTGTCCCCTGGGCGTCATACAGGACCTCGTGATAGTCAGGCCGGTGAAGGTACCGGTGTGGGTTCAGAAATCACTGGGCATGTTTCCGTTTGTGTACCTTGCACTGGCATTACTTTACGCGGCAACCGGCACCGATTTCATCATATGCCGCTACGACCCCTTCGTGGGAATATTCAGGATGGGCGCCGAATTCCACCTGATCATCCTTGGTATATCTTTCCTGCTGACCGGAATGTTCGTGGCAAGGCCCTACTGCAGGTTTGTTTGTCCATACGGCGCATTGCTCAAGGTCACATCCATGTTCTCAAAGCGCCACCTTTCGATTACTCCCAACCAGTGCATACAGTGTAAACTATGTGCCGACTCGTGCCCTTTCGGGGCAATAGACAAACCGACACCCGACAAGCTGGTACACGACATAAAGGGCCGGACAGGAAAATTCATGCTCTATGCAGCATTAATACCGCTGCTGATGCTGGTCGGCGGATTTGTGCTGTCGTCATCACACGTTTTCCTTTCAAAGGCTCATCCAGACGTCTACCTGGCCCACCTTCTCATCAATGAGCCGGCGGTAATGGAAGACCCGGATAACCTTGACGTGCAGACATTTATGGGATCAGACCGCACCATTGACGAGCTGGTAGAATCGGCCGGCACGATCCAGTCCGGCTTCTACACGGGATCATGGCTTACAGGGGCGTTTATCGGACTGGTGGCGGGACTTTTCCTTATCTCACAATATATTGTCAGGCGCCGGACAGATTATGAACCAAACAGGGGCGACTGTTACAGCTGCGGGCGCTGCATGAAGTATTGCCCGGTACAGAAATAAGCCGGCGGGAAGCAAAATGTTAGTTACAGGCAAGGCAACAAAACGTAACAGAAAGAACAAGA
>SLRB01000266.1 GCA_007131165.1 Bacteroidales bacterium
CTGCTTGCCAAAGCAGCAGGGATGAGATCAGTGGTGATCACATCAAAGCACCATGACGGTTTTTGCATGTTCCGGTCAGACCATACCTGTTATAATGTGGTTGAAGCCACCCCTTACGGCAGGGATGTGATAAAGGAGCTGGCAGAGGCCTGTGAAAGGCACGGACTGAAATTCGGGCTCTATTTCTCACTGATAGACTGGCACTATCCCCCGGCATATCCTATATCAAGCCATAATGCCGATCCTATCCCTGAAAAGCACCACCGTTTCAACATGAACCAGGTGAGGGAGCTGCTAACCCGGTACGGGCCCATTTCAGAGCTGTGGTTTGACATGGGCTCGCTCGAACCCGATCAGAGCCGTGAGCTCCGGGAACTGGTGCATGAACTGCAGCCCAACTGCATGGTGAGTGGCCGCCTTGGCAACGACATGGGCGATTTCACAGTGCTGGGCGACAACGAGGTGCCCGGCTATACCCTTGACACCCCGTGGCAGACTCCCGCCTCAATGTTTGACGAGACCTGGAGTTACCGGTCATGGCAGGAGCGTGGCGATACAGATGCCAGGATCCGTGAAAAGCTGGAAGACCTGATCACAGTTGTCAGCCGTGGCGGCAACTACCTCCTGAATATCGGTCCCCGCGGTGACGGTTCGGTAGTGAAGTTTGAGAAGGATGTGCTTCTTGGCATCGGGCAATGGCTGGAGGTCAACAGCGAAGCCATTTACGGCACCCGGCCGGCCGGACTTTATTATACACCTGACTGGGGTGAGATAACTTCCTCTGACAACAGGCTTTACCTCCACCTCTTTGACACCCCCGCCACCGGCACGATCAGCCTGCAGGGAATACGGGGCCGGGTGACCGGCGCGTACATGCTTGATGCCCCCTCCACAGTGATCGGTAAAAGCAACCCCGGCAAAACAAATAACAAAACCGGTACCGGTAACCCAGACGGCACCATAACCATCTCACTGCCCGCCGGTGAAGACTTTAGCGATATTCGTGTTGCCGTACTGGAGTTTGAAGATGGTTTCACAGCCGTTCCTGAAAATACGGTTGACCTTTACCCTTTCGGCGAAACGAAAGTCCTCGGCCCCCGTAACAATCACCAACACTATAGCTTCTCGGGAGTGGACTACTACAGCAGCTTCCGCAGCATAGTGAGGGAGTCGTGGACCTTCGATGAGAATGTCGCAGGTACCTGGAGGCCTTTCATATGGTACACTGACGCTGAAAAGGGCAGGAAGATCGAGGTTGTATTCCCCGATGGCATAAGGCTTATTGAACTAAGCGGCGGTGAAGAGGTTTTGCTCCACCCTGAAGGGATTTCCCCTGACATTATCTTTGGTGAACAGTACATCAACGGCCCCCATAGCATGCGTATTGACAGGATAACCGGAATGGAAAACCAGGTCGATATCAACCGGCCATGGCCTGGCATCAACGGCAGAAAATGGGAGTTGGCGGTTCCCGGTAAGGATGGCCTGACCAGGCAGCCTGCCGGCCGTAACCACTGCTGGTATCTCTGGCAGGAGATAACTGTGGACAATGAGACAGAAATACTGGTAAGTTTGCGGCGTACCGACGGGGTACAGGTGTTCCTTAACGGCAATGAAATCTATCTTCACAATAATCCTGTCAAGGAGGATTTCGTCGAAGATATCGTGATGCTTCCACTGCGGGAAGGCAGAAACGAACTGCTGGTCAAATTCTATAACAGATTTGGAAGTACCGTTGAATTTTCCGCCGGGTACGGCCTGCCGCAGGTCAGTTACCGCAAGGAGCTTGACAACATGGTACTGGATGGAGAGTCCGGGCAGCAGATAAGCTGGCACCTGCACAACCCTGTATCGCTCCACTCCAACATGGCAATGCCCAATCTCAGACTTGAACTCCAACATATTGACCAATATAACCGGTAGAAGGTATATCGGTTACCGGTCATGGGACTATTTTTCGCATGCCGGAGAAACCATCATAACAGGCCGGGAGTGGTCACTTGTTTTTACCGGGGAGGGACCTGTACGCCTGGTGCCACTGGCGAAATGATATTACATCACTTTATTCATACCTGAGAAGGTTCACCGGATTCTGTGACGCGGCCCTGTATATCTGTACAGAAGTCGAAATCCAGACTGTCAGTGCCGCAACAAGTCCGGCCAGCACGAATATCCACCAGCTCAGTGATACACGGTTTGAAAAATTAAGAAGCCACTGGTCAAGAAAATAATAGACCACGGGGGTTGAAACAAGAAGCGCAACTACTACAAGTCGTAAATATTCAAATGACCATAACCTGAAAATATCGGCAGTGGTGGCGCCGTTTACTTTTCTTATCCCTATCTCCTTGTTGCGGCGCCTGGCCGTGAAGACAGCCATAACCGACAGTCCCGATATTGCAATTATGCCTGCAATTATTGTGAGCCTTATAATCATTTTGCGCATAGTCTCCTCCTCCCTGTAAAATTGTCTGACAGCCCGGTCGGGATGCACAATAATCAACTCTCCTGATGCTGAAACTTCCTGCCATACTTCATTTATCCCTGATAAGACAGCATCAAGTGCCTCCGGGTCATACCGCACGATCATCTCCCTGATATGCTGGGGACTGACCAGGGCAACTGCCATGGGTAAAACAGGTTCATGGTGTGACTGCAGGTAAAAATCATCAGAAATACCGATAATAACAGACCCTTTCAGGTCTTTGCCTATGGGATCATTTATCCGGAGCTGATTCAAGGCAGTACGGTTCAAAATTATTGCATTCTCCCTGTCGGTAGGATATTCCTCAGAAAAAGACCTTCCCTGCAATATTTCTATACCAAATGTTTCAAAAAAATCAAAATCAACATTAATATAATGAGCAACAACTTTATTTTCCGGATCATCAGGACTCACTATCTCGTTTACCATCCGGCTGTAGGCAGGAGGAGAAGAGAAGGCCCCTGTAACCGATTCAACCCCGCGAATATGCCTGATCCCCTGCTTCAACGGTTCGTATACAGGCGCATTGTCCGGTCTTACCACTATTTTGAGTAATTTATCGATATCATACCCGGTATCCATATTGATAAGGTACCTTAACTGCAATATGATAACCCCTGATGCTGAAAACATCCCGATAAGAATGGCAATCTGCAGGGTAAGCAGGATCCTGGCAATTCCAAATCTCTGTTGCCGGCTCCCGGAAAATTTTCCTGATATCAATTCAACCGGACCGGTAGCCGAGAAACGTGATCCGCCAATAATGCCCGTAATCAGTGCAACTGACACGGTCAAAATAGCAAAGGCCATGACATACCTGTAATTCCCAAGGGTATGGTAATGAAGATTATTTCTGAAAAATTCATTGATCTGGGGTAAAAACAGCTCGATAAGCATTACAGCCATCAGAAAAGAGACGGCCGAGATTAATACCGATTCTATCACAGCCATCCTGATAACATCCCGTTTGGATGCACCGATCACCTTCCTGATCCCGATTTCGCGTGTACGTGAACTGAACCGGGCCAGAAGAAAAAGAATGCTGTTGGTAACAGCGATAAACAAAATAAGCGCCGCAATTCCGGCAAGCAGGAAGATTGCCGAACTATTCCCGGTTCTGTAACCCAGGTTATGGATATGATCCGATCCCAGGTAAAAATCTCTCATGGCATGCAGTTTATATGTGACCGGAGTAAGGTCATCATCTTCTGGTACAAAACTGTTAAGTATCATCTCAATATCATCAGGCTCCGCATCTTCATTTAAAAGAAGCAACAGATTCATGAACCGTGACTCCCAGCTGGTTTCCAAACCGGTCAGAAAAGTGCCGGGAAAATTGACGCCAAGCCAGTCCACGTGACATACTATATCAAACCTGAAGGTTGACAGCTCAGGCCAATCCTCAAACACGCCGGCAACAACAAAAAGTTCTTCACTTTTATTGATCATTACAGATACCTGCAGGCCAACCGGATTATCCGTTTCAGGAAAAAAAAGTGTAGCGGCCGACCTGCTCAATATGAGCTCATCAGGGTTAAGAAGCATGTTGCTTTTATCACCATGTATGAAGTCAAATGTCAGTATATCAAATATCTCCCTACTGGCATATTGCGCACGTAACCCTGACGAAACCGGTTGCCTGTCTTTATCAAGTACAACAAAATCTCTCATAAATCCTTTAATGGCAGCCTTCTGAATCTGAGGCATTTCATTTTTTGCCTTCGAATACATTATATAGGGCACTCCTGCAAAATCAAGGGTAAGGGACTCATTATAATGAGTTATCCGGTATATCCTGTCCCTTTTTTCATGGAAACTGTCATACGAAAGTTCATTGAAAATGAAAATAAGAGCAGTAAATGCACATGCAAAAGCAATCGTCAGCCCGAACAACGTTATGGCGGGAAACCAGGGCCCCCGGGCCAGATTTCTCAATGTGCTTAATATTAAATGTTTATACATAATACTATACCATTATCAATCTGCAATTTCAATAATACTGGTCCAAAATCAATAGTATTCTGTCATATTTAATGCCATTATTGTAGAGCGTTGTTATTCTGAACATTATGTCACAGAGCCAGACATTTACTGTTGGTTTTTCCAACAGC
>SLRB01000039.1 GCA_007131165.1 Bacteroidales bacterium
TGAATCCAGTAAAGATTGTTTTATTTTGCCTGCTTACCATGCTGGTCACTCCTGTAATGCCGCAAGATGGTGTGGCGTCGGATTATTTTGTGAGTACACAGCACAATTTCGGACAGATCAGGGAGGATGGAGGACCGGTGCAGCATGAATTTGTTTTTGAAAACAAGGGAACAGATACCCTCGAAATAATTAAGGTATCTGCCGGAGGGGGTATTTCTGTGCTGGGATGGACAAGGTGTAATTTACCCCCGGGCGATAGTGGGACGGTTACCCTGGAATTTGATCCGCGCAATATGCCTGGCAGGTTTAACAGGGTCGTAAGTGTTAATTTCTCAGGTGATCCGGCAACTGTAACCCTGAGAATGCTCGGAGAGGTTATCCCTGCCCAAAGGACAAGTAAAGAGATGTACCCGCACGAGATGGGCCCCCTGAGAATAAGATCGAACCATATCCCCCTCGGGAGGGTCGCCCCCGGCACCGTTAAAAGCGATACGGTTGGAGTTATTAACATGACTGATGAAGCAATGGAAATTTCATTTGCCGGTGTTCCGCAGCATACCTCCTTCCGTGCCCTTCCGCCGATACTGGATCCCGGGGGAAGGGGCATTATTGAAGTTGCATATTATGCCAAAACAGACGGAGAGTGGGGGAGGGTTACCGATAATATAAGGGTACTGGCTAACGGTATTTCATCAGGGAGAAATATATTATACATAAGTGCAAATATCCTGGAGGATTTTTCTGGTATGACTGCTGAAGAAAAAGCAGAAGCTCCCTCTGTTCATTTTAAGGAAAGGGTGTTTGATTTCGGCACGCTTAAGCAGGGTGACAGTATCGGGCACACCTTTGATTTCATTAACAATGGCCGGTCAGATCTGCTTATACATGCAGTAAACAGCGGATGCGGATCTACGGCAACAGGCCCCTCCAGAAAGGTTGTTCATCCTGGAGACTCGGGAGGTATTGATGTATTTTTTGATTCATACGGGATGCGGGGAATACAATCCAAAACAATTGTAGTGATAACTAATGATCCGGATAATCAGTCGGTTGTTTTAAGAATAACAGGAGAGGTGGTGTCTGAATGATGAAAGATGGTAAATATAAAAGTGCGTTGTCTGTTAACCGGGGTATTGATCAGCCTCCTTCTGTCAACCCCTCGGCCGGAAAACCTCCCGGCGGCGGTAAGAGGATCAGGAAGAGGATGTCTGTTGGAGAATACAGGCAGGGGATCCTTGACAGGGATATCAGTATATTGAGCCGTGCGATAACACTTATTGAAAGTTCGCTGCCGGCCGACCAGGAAATTGCGAGAGAATTAGTGGAGCAGTGCAACCCTTTTGCAGGCAACTCGGTGAGGATTGGAATAACCGGTGTCCCGGGTGTAGGGAAAAGTTCATTCATTGAGAGCTTTGGCCGGATGCTTACCGGAGATGGTTCAAGGGTTGCTGTTCTGGCTGTTGACCCGAGCAGCGGGTTATCACGGGGGAGCATCCTTGGCGACAAAACACGGATGGAAGAACTTTCAGCCGATCCCTCTGCCTTTATCCGCCCTTCACCGTCAGGTGGGTCACTTGGTGGTGTGGCACGTAAAACCCGTGAAAGTATAATCCTTTGCGAAGCGGCAGGATTTGATACTGTAATAGTTGAGACAGTAGGAGTTGGCCAGTCAGAGACCGCTGTTCATTCAATGGTTGATTTTTTTCTACTTCTCATGCTTGCAGGTGCAGGTGATGAATTACAGGGTATTAAGAGGGGTATAATGGAGATGGCAGATATGATTGTCATAACAAAGGCTGACGGGAACAATGCCGGAAAGGCAGAAACAGCCAGGTCGCAGTACCGGAATGCACTTCAGCTGTTTCCTCCTTCGGCCTCAGGCTGGATACCACGGGTTACTACCTGTTCTGCACATACAAAAACCGGTCTTGATGAAGTTAATGAAACAATTGGGGAGTACTTCAGATTTACCCGCTTAACCGGGTATTTCTCAGAAAACCGGCTCACCCAGTCGCTTTACTGGATGCATGAGACCATAGAGCAACAATTGAGAGAAAACTTTTATAATGATCCTGATGTAGCCTCATTCATGGAGGAAATAAGACAGCAGGTTGCAAGCGGCAAATTATCAAGTTTCACTGCCGCCGGCATATTACTTGATAGATACAGAGAAAGAAAGCGATCCTGAACACAAATTACACTGAAGTGAGTAAGCAGAAAAATAATATAAATATCCGGAATAAGAAGGCATCATTCAACTTCGAACTTGTTGAGAAATTCATTGCAGGAATTGTTCTTGGCGGCACCGAGATCAAATCGATCAGGGAAGGCAAGGCAAACCTGGTTGATGCATATTGCTTCTTCATTGGTGATGAGCTCTGGGTAAGCGGGATAAATATAGCAGAATATTCTCATGGCAGCTTCAACAATCATGAACCTTCAAGGGACAGAAAGCTGCTGCTTAACAAGCGTGAGCTGAATAAGCTTAAGAAGAAGTCACAGGAAAAAGGTTTTACCATAGTTGCCACGAGACTTTTTATTAATGACCGTGGTCTTGCCAAGCTGGAGATTGCTCTGGCAAAAGGAAAGAGGGAATATGACAAACGGCAGGCTATTAAGAAACGGGAAACAGAAAGGGAGCTTGACCGGCTTGCCAGGTAGCCCCAAAACCCTGGCTACTGTTAACCGGAACCATTAACAATAAACCTGTTTTTTAATCCGGGGGAAAGCGTGTGCCATGATCCGGCCCTTCAATAACGGTTACCTGTACCAACGGTGGCCGGCAATTGCCAGTGCTTCCTGGACAGTTATCCTGACCCCGTCACTATAGGCTGATACAAAGGCATCTCCAACAGGGGTCGTGTTCCAGATCTGCACTCTTTGATCTCTGGCTGACCGGTAATCTTCGAAGGAACCGATTGAATACTTGTACCAGCCTTCATGAACTTCGGTATGAATGTCAAAGGGTATATCAAAGTTTTTAAAATAGCTGTCGGGATTAACCTGCCTGCGGCCTGCTGCAAGCTGAACCCTGTAGTAAACACCCTGCTCGGGTGGAACAGGGCTTACGGGTTCCGGTTCATAGGTTTTTCCCGGAGTTGCTGGTACCGGTTGTACCGGGGCTCTTGTTGCCGCACTTCGTCGTGGGGCTGATGTTCGTGCCTCAATCACCGCCGAAGCAATAAGTTGCCTTTTGTAAGCCCCATCAACGGAGGTCAGCGGGACCTCCCTTTCAATAACAGGATAGCTTGCTGTTATATCGTTGCTCACGAAGGAAAATTCGCCTTCCGGCTTCGGGACAACCCCGGTATCCTCATCGGGAATAAGCCTGTAAGTTACAATGAAGGAGCTTTCAGGCGGAAGAGTACTCCATGTGATTGTAGCGGTCTGATCTGAAAATGTAAATTTGCCACCGCTGGTTTCAACCTCTTCTGCAGTGAATCCCAAAGGTATCCGCTCCTCAATCTTTGCGAAACGGCTTCTGAAACCTTTGTTTATAAGAATATTGACAAGATATTCATCATTATGCTCCACAGGCAGCTGCCTTATTGCAACTGCATCGGCATGGGGAGCTGCTTCCGGCTGCGCTTCCGGCAGTAACTCTCCCGCCTGATTGATATCGACAATTAATTCCTCATCAATATAAGGGGAAGGGATAATGCTTATAACTGCATCAGGCGCGCAGGCAGATGCCCGGAGATTGTTTTCGATATAGCTGAATGTGCCGTCGAGGTTCAGTTCTCCCCTGAGGCGCTCGTTAATGTGAAGCCGGTATCGTACACTTACTGTTTCATCACGGGGAAGATTCAACCAGATTAACCTAAGGGTGTTTTCGTCGAAAGAAAAACTAACATCTGAAGGATAAACCGGAGATGCGGTGATACCCGGTGGAAGTTCCTGGTGAAACCTTGCGAAACCGGTGATGCCGGACTTGTGCAATTCCAGTTCTACTTCGACGGTTGTTCCGGCTTCGGCAGCCGCCGGTGCATTTATCTGCAAATAAATATCCTCTTCGGTAAAAAAACCTATTAACAAGGCTATTTTCAATATTGCAGCAAGAAAGATGTATTTCAGCATATCTGCGGCGAATGTAAATGTCAGTTAAAACCGGTCTCCTGCTCAATGTGAAATAATAATAAAATTCAAAAAAAAACCGCTTGGTTTTTAATTTCCTTATAATCAGTTATTAACAAAATATCAACAATAAATTATGTTGCATGTGTGATATCTTGCAAGTTATAAAAATTTTACCCGGTAATATATATCCACTCCCGTTTCGCCGATGCATTATACATATTTGAACAGGGCCGGGTAATGCATAAATATGTATGATCGTCAGAAGTTGGGGCTGAGAAGATATTTTGAGTAAAAGCTGTTTATCTTATCAACTGCTTCATCGGCGGTATCAACTATCGAAAAAAGATCTATGTCGCCCTGACTGATATACTTCTCTTCTTCAAGCATTACCTCCTTGATCCAGTCTACGAGCCCATCCCAGTAGCTTCTTCCTGCAAGTATTATCGGGAACTTTCCGATCTTATCTGTCTGGATAAGGGTGATGGCCTCAAATAGCTCGTCAAATGTGCCAAAGCCTCCGGGCAAAACGATAAATCCCTGCGCATACTTGACAAACATTACTTTTCGCACGAAAAAGTGGTTGAATGTAATCAGTTTGTCACTGTCTATGAACATATTGGATCCCTGCTCATGGGGCAGGTCTATATTCAGGCCCACTGACCGGCCGCCACCTTTCCGTGCGCCCATATTAGCTGCTTCCATTATACCTGGGCCGCCCCCTGTTATAACACCGTACCCAGCCTGGGTCAGTTTGAAGGCTATTTCTTCGGCCAGTTTGAAATATTTATTTCCAGGTTTGGTTCTGGCTGATCCGAATATTGACACACAGGGGCCTATCTTGCTCATCTTCTCAAAACCTTCGACAAATTCGGCCATTACCTTGAAAATTGTCCATGAATCGAACGTTTTTATCTCGTTCCAGTCTTTTTCGGTGAAAGCGCTTTTAATTCTTTCTTCTTCTGCCATCATTATAATTAGTGTTTTGTTAAATATACATTGGGTTACTCCACTGTTTCTCTGAAAAGAGCCGGCCTGAGGCATTTACCTGTGAGGCTGCTATCGTTGCCGGCAACTTCCTCAGGTGTGCCCGAAGCCACCAGCTCGCCGCCATCCCTGCCGCCAAGCGGACCAAGATCAATGATATGGTCGGCTACTTTAATAACATCCATATTATGTTCTATCACAATCACCGTATTTCCCTTATCGGCCAGAGTATTCAGAACTTTCAGAAGCACCCTGATATCTTCAAAATGTAGGCCCGTAGTAGGCTCATCAAGCACGTAAAGGGTTTTGCCTGTATCTTTCCTGGCGAGTTCACTGGCAAGCTTAACTCTTTGAGATTCGCCTCCCGAGAGGGTTGTTGATGCCTGTCCGAGTTTTACATATCCCATTCCTACCTTCTGAAGGGTGTTTAGCTTACGATAAATTGAAGGTATCTTCTCAAAAAATTCAGACGCCTGGTTAATGGTCATTTCAAGCACATCACTTATAGATTTCCCTTTGTACTTAACTTCCAGTGTCTCTCTGTTATATCTTTTCCCGTTGCAATCTTTGCACAATACGTATACGTCAGGCAGAAAGTTCATTTCAATTGTTTGTACACCAGCTCCCCGGCATGTTTCACACCTTCCTCCTTTGACATTGAAAGAAAATCTTCCGGCTTTCCACGCTCTTATTTTTGATTCAGGTGTTTGCTCAAACAATTTCCTTATATCGGAAAAAACACCCGTGTATGTGGCAGGGTTTGATCTTGGTGTGCGTCCTATCGGGGACTGGTCTACTTCTATTATCTTATCGGTTTTTTCAATCCCTTCAATACTGAGGCAGGAGAGGGGTTCTTTTAATGCCCTGTAGAAATGTCTGCTCATGTATGGCTGCAAAGTCTCCTTGATGAGGCTGGATTTACCACTGCCGGAAACCCCGGTAACGCATATGAACTTACCGAGAGGTATGCGAACATCCAGGTTTTTCAGGTTGTTTCCGGTGGCACCCTTTATAAGGATATACTCTCCGGTGCCCTTGCGCCTTGATAATGGAAGTTCAATGTCTCTCCGTCCTGAAAGGTAGCATCCGGTAAGTGTGTCAGCCATTCCGACTTCTGCTGGTGGCCCACAGGCTACAATCTCTCCGCCTTTTCTCCCGGCCCTTGGCCCCATATCAATTACATGATCGGCTGCTTCAATCATATCCCTGTCATGTTCGACCACAATAACCGAGTTTCCTTTGTCCCTGAGCTGCCTGAGCGAACCGATCAGTTTCCGGTTGTCAGCCTGGTGGAGTCCGATGCTTGGTTCATCCAGTATATAGAGTACATTTACAAGCTGGGAACCAACCTGAGTGGCCAGCCTTATGCGTTGACTTTCTCCGCCCGACAGGCTCGCTGAATTGCGGTTGAGTGAAAGATAGTTCAAGCCGACATTGAGCAGAAATCCAAGCCTGGTTTTTATCTCTTTTATGATTTCTGCAGAGATCTTTTTTTGTTTTTCGTTCAGCTCTCCTTCTACTGCTATAAACCAACGGTTGAGGTCGCCAAGATCCATGGCGGCCAGTTCGGCAATATTCTTTCCGGCTATTTTGAAGTAAAGGGCCTCTTCCTGCAACCTCGATCCCTTACATAACGGGCAGGTCGTTTTTTTTATATACTGATCTGCCCATTTATCCCTTTTTCCGCCATTACCATTTTCGCGCCTGCTGGCAATATAGTTAATTACACCGTCAAAACTCATGAAGTAATTGGAGGAGGAACCAAGGGGGGAATGAAGCAGTTTGAAGGATTCTTCAGAGCCATAGAGGATTGTGTTAAGAGCTTCACCCGGAATGTCACCAAGCGGGGTGTTTATTGTAAATCCGTATTTTGCTGCAATAGCTTCCAGCTGCCAGAAGATAAGGGAATTTTTGTAAGTGCCCAGTGGTTCTATCCCCCCTTTGCGTATTGATAATTCAGGTTTCGGTATGATCTTGCTTATATCCATCTCGGCTACAGTACCCAGGCCTCCGCATTTGCCGCAGGCCCCCCGCGGAGAATTGAATGAAAAAGTATGCGGGGCGGGTTCATTATAGGATATTCCTGATGTTGGACACATCAGTTGCTTGCTGAAGTAGCGGGTTTCTCCACTTTCTGCATCCGTAATCATGATTACGTTCTTGCCGTGGTTCATGGCAGTACGTATCGTTCCTGCAATTCTTTGCCTGTCCTCTTTATTTACAATGATCTTATCAATTACGATCTCAATATGATGAGTTTTATACCTGTCCAGGCGCATTCCTGGCTTCAGTTCCCTGATCTCTCCATTTACCCTGGCATAAAGGAAGCCTTTTTTGCGTATTTGTTCAAACAATTCCTTGTAATGTCCCTTTCTGCCTTTTACAACAGGAGCAAGCACCAGGACTCTCCGGGTACTGTATTTATCAATTATAAGCCTGGTAATCTGTTCGTCAGTATACCTTACCATTTCCTCGCCGGTTACAGACGAGAAAGCAATTGCGGCCCGCGCATACAGCAACCTTAGAAAATCATATATTTCGGTAATGGTCCCTACGGTGGAACGGGGATTTTTGCTGTTGGTTTTCTGCTCTATTGCAATTACAGGGCTTAGCCCCGTAATCTTGTCTACATCGGGCCTCTCCATGCTGCCTATAAATTGCCTTGCATAGGCAGACATCGTCTCCATGTAACGTCTCTGTCCTTCAGCATAGATGGTGTCGAAAGCAAGTGAAGATTTGCCGCTTCCGCTCAATCCGGTAATAACAACAAGCCTGTTCCGGGGAATTGTTACATCTATGTTTTTCAGATTGTGAACTCTTGCACCCTGGACCTCTATAGCACCAGGTCCACTGGTCTTCTCGTATATATTGCTTCTTCCCAATGTTTTACCGGTAAATTTATCGCCTGTTTTCACGGTCACTTTCCTCATCCTGGGTATCAGTCTTAAAATAGTGGGATCTGATACGGGCATTTTCGGCGGGGAGCCTGATGCCATAGCTTTTTGCACTTCTGTTAGTCAGATATGGCCTGCGCAGCCATGGATTCAGATACTTGAGCATTTTATAATTGGTGTTGAACTTATGTGCAAAATCGGCAAAATCCACCACCTGCGAATCAACGTGTACTTCAAACCATTCAATAGGCGGATACAGGTCCTTTTCGCTCACATGGAATCCATATGCTGCAGGATCTTCAAGAATTGTTTTTATCGCAAGGATCCTGAATATATAACGCTGGGTCTCTTCATTGAGCAAAAGATCATAGTAATTGGTCTCCTTCTGGATATTTACCTGGTTATTAATACCTCTCCTGCCGGCATTGTAGCTTGCTGCAGCCATAGTCCAGCTGTTGTAAAGCGTGTAAGATTCCAGCAAAAACCTGCAGGCGGCTTCGGTTGACCTCTCCAGGTGATATCTCTCATCCACCTCCTCATTCACCTCCAGACCGTAATCTCTTGCCGTACCTCTTAAAAATTGCCAGTATCCAACTGCATTCGCAGGTGAGATTGCATTGGTCAGACCGCTTTCGGCCAGGGCAAGATATTTGAAATCGTCCGGTACGCCGTATTCCTCTAAAATGGGTTCAATAACCGGAAAGTAACGATTGGCACGCTTTATAAATATAAGGGTTTGAGACTGCCAGTATGTATTTACAAGCAGCTCCCGGTCGAAACTTTCCCAAACGTCAAAATTGTCGGTTGGAACAGGTTCGCCGAACAGCTCGAGGTTGTCGGGAATATCAAGGGCATATATAGCATAATCGTACTTAAAGCCACCTCTGCCGGTGGGTACCGGTTCGGCCCTGAAAAAACTGAATAGCTGGATAACGACTCCCAGTATTGCAAGGAAAAGCACAAATGAGAGCGATTGATACAGGAATCTGGTCAGGGGATTGGTGTTGTTGTTTCCGTTCAAGCCGTTTCAATTTTACAAGTTCAACATAACAGGTAATGCTGGCAAACGATCAATCCGGATTAATTGTCCGGAACTTGCAATAACAAGATAAATGGGGAGTTGCCGCATTGTCTCTTCCACAGCCCGAAACCGGCCGTAAGAACATCAAAAATAACGAAAATATAACAACTTTTGTTATGCCCTTATCCTTTTTTGGGGTGAGGCAGGCAGGGCCCTCCGTTATGCAGTATGGCTGCGGTCAGAAACCGTAGAATATCCCTCCCGAGAAGGAGATTGAGTATGGCCTGGAAATGTATGCCGGGCCCGTATTTGCAGGTGTTATAAAATGTGTTATCCTGGGTTCGATATTCAGCCTGACATTATTTAAAAGTTCTTTTTCAAAACCTACTCCGAATATTCCGGTCAGTCCGAAATTATTAATATGAAGAGTCTGTCCTATTTTGAAACTTTCACCACGATATCTGAGTGTCACCCTGTTCCCTGTCAGAAAGGATGCTCCGACACCTCCATTCAAATAGATGCTGGTTGCCCCGTTTGTAATGTAATACCTTGCTATAAGCGGAACCTGAAGGTAATATATACCCTGTATAAGTCTTGCCGGATCATCATGTGTTGAGGCATACATTTTCAAAGGCACCGAACCGGCCATATCACCTGTAAGCAATAGATATTCGTCGCTTATCAGCAGTGGCGGGCCTTCAGACCTTATCTCACCCAGCGAATTAGTGACCGGGTGGATAGTACGCTTAAGAACCCTGGGATAGCTTTCTGCAAGATTATCAATTACAGAGGGATCCTTAATGACCATCAGTCCCCCGATGCTTTGCCCCATACCCAGCAGGTCTATCCCGGTAACCAGCGAAAACCGGTTGTTGATCTGGTACCCTGCAGTTAGCCTCATTGATACGGATGCCAGTCCCGTTTCTTTACTATTATAGTGGTCCTTCGATGGGTAACCTGTCCGGATATTGCTAAGCGTCCGGTAAGAATAATTGGGTGCAGAGGAAATTCCCGCGAACAACCGTCCTGTTTGTTTAAAAGGTTTGCTGTCAGGGGGGGAGACTGGGTCAGGGAGTGTGCTGTCCTTACGGTTCAACCCCGGAGATTGTGTAATTGCCGAAAATAGTTCCGAAGCAGGTCTTTTTCCAGGTGCTTCGGGCAGTGGTGATATCCGTGGTGCCCGTTCAGTTAATAATTCCTGATCTTTTTTTGTTGCAGGTATTATTTTTTCCGTTGGGTGAAAGGTGTCACCAGACGCTGCAATTTGAGGTTCACCGGCAGTATGAGAGGGGGGTTGGCGGGGAGCAGGCATTTTTTCTGTTTCAGGCAAAGGTTTTGTCAACGTTTCGGAAGATGTTGACAGGTAGTTGTCCACTTTATCCAGCCTGAACATTTGTAGAATTCCCCCGCCTAACCCCAATAATATAAGGATTGTAGCGGCAATACCGGCTATGCGGTATATAAACCCGGTCCTTTGTCTCTTTTCAAATTTTGAGTGGATGTTAGTCCATATTCCGGCAGGAGGCGACTTACGATGTTTTGCCAGCCCCTCCCTGAATATTATATCAATATGTTTTTTATTCTCAGCCATTCCTCTTCAGCCTTTCACTCTCGCGCCTTGAACTTCTCTCCAGCATCTCCTTAAGTGCAATCCTTGCTCTATGGAGGTGCGATTTGGAGGTGTTCTCAGGTATCCCTGTCATGTCGGAAATTTCAGTATGATTATATCCCTCAATTGCATAAAGGTTAAATACCATTCTCTGGTTTACAGGAAGGACCCTTATCATTTCCAGTAGATCTTCCTTGTCAAGGTAGTACTGTATATCGGGTACTTCATAGTCCCTGTCCTCAGTTATTGTTTCATTGAGAATGTACATTTGCCTTTTTTTTCTTAGTAATTGCAATGCTGTAGTGACCATTATTCTTCTCACCCACCCCTCGAATGAACCTTCCTTACGGTATTCTTTGATCTTCGAGAAGACTGTTATAAACCCCTCCTGCAGGTAATCCCCTGCTTCGTCTGCATCAGAAGCATATCTGAGGCAAACCGAATACATCCCCGGTGAAAAGATCCTGTACAGATCTTCCTGGCACTTCCTGTCTCCTTCAATGCACCCCCTGATTATATCATCAAGATCATCCGTCAATTTAATCAGCTTTTTTACTTGCAATTTCAAAGAAAGCATTTCTAAGCCAATTAACGGATAATTTAATGATCAAATTTTGTATATCATCAAATAATACCGATAAATAGATGCAAAAAAAATGCTGCTGGTTGCATTAAACCCGGTATTTCACGAAAAAAAATAATTTTTGATAAAATTCATGGTTATGGATGGGGTATATATCTTTTAAGCGGTCTATATTTTAGGATTATTGCAAAACAAATCCGGTCAGGAATCTGTTTTAAATATAGCTTTATTCATTATAATAATTTGTTAACTTGTACTAAAATTATATCCGGATGTTAAAATGATGTACGGACCGGGGCCGAGTGAGCCGGACCGGTTATGTACATAACAAAAAAAACTTCAGTTATGATCAGAATAGCAATAATCATTACAATCCTTGGGTTATCCCTGATGCCCGGTTATGGCCAGGAGGCAGGTGCTCCGTTAAGGGATGCCGAAGAGAAGCTGAATAGCTACAGGTCATTTTTGTCGCCTCAGAAAATATACCTGCACCAGAACAAGAACCGCTACAGTGCCGGAGATATAATCTGGTTTAAATTATATTTACTGGATGGGTCAAAACATATGCCTGACACAACCAGCACTAATGTTTATGTCGACCTTATCAGCAGTAACGGCACTCTTATGGGCAAAAGGGTGCTTCTCGCCGAAAACGGTGTTGCAGAAGGGGATTTTAACCTTGCACGCAATCTGCCCGACGGCAATTACAGGATGAGGGCATATACAAACTGGATGCGCAATTTTGGCGAAGAGTACTATTACTCCAGCTATTTTTACATTGAAAATCCTGGTTATGCTGACATAATACCCAGGGCTGAGGCCCGAGCAAACCGGAGGTTTAACAGGAATCTTGACGATATGGAGGAGGCCTTCAACATTGTATTTTTCCCCGAGGGAGGCAGGATGGTGGAAGGTGTTCCCGGGCGTGTTGCTTTCAGGGCATTTGACGGGCTTGGTAATGCAGTCGATGCTTCTGGTGAAGTAATTGATCCGAGTTCAGGTGTAGTTGCCGGATTTGAGACAGGCAGTACCGGTACCGGGAGTTTCGAGCTTACTCCGGCTGCAGGTACAAGGTATACAGCCAGGGTATCTTTCAGAGGTGGAAGGTCACGGGACTTTGAATTGCCGGAAGCTCTTCCTGAAGGAGTGGCTTTAAGTGTTGATCAGGACAATGATAATTTACATGTTAATGTAACTTCAACCTATCGCAACGGTCATCCCCATTTCTCAGAGGAGGTTGTTGTAATAGGGCATTCAAGGGGTACGGCCCTGTCAGGAGGTTTGGCTCAGTATCAGAACGGTAAAGCATCAATGACAATTCCAGTGAATGATTTTCCCACAGGGATCACTCAAATTACCGTCTTCACTCCCGGGATGACTCCTCTTGCAGAGAGACTGGTTTTTGTTAATCACGACGATGCACTGGTATTCTACCCGGAAGTCTCCCGGCAGGAAGTAGGTGACAGGGACTATTATATTTTAGGTGTTGATGTAACCGATAAGGATGGTAATCCGGTGGAGGGTAGCTTTTCACTATCAGTTGTTCAAACCCGGGATAAAATGCAGGAAATGGAGCGTAATATATTAAGTGAAATACTTATCAATTCCGATCTGCCGGGCATAACCGGACCTACTCATAAATATCTGGATCCGGAAATGGAGCTTGAAGAGGCACTGGACAATCTTATGATGACCAACGGATGGAGGCGCTTTACCTGGGAAGATGTGCTCGCTGGCGAGATACCGGAGATTGAGTACCTGCCATCATCGACACTTGCTGTAAGCGGTACTGCTATTGATCTTTCAAGAGACCGGGGGTTGCCCAATTTCCCGGTCATGATGGAGATAGTGGGTAAAGATAACGGTGATTTTGAAACTAAAACCAATAATCACGGCAGGTTTGTCTTTGATAACCTTGTCTTTCATGACGATGTAAGGGTAAGGCTTTCAACAGACAGGCTTGTTTCCAATCGGCCTCCCAGGCTGGAACTGGAAACCGGAAGGCTTACCGGACTCGATTATGTTGCCAACGTTTATACACTGCCGCAAGATATAACCAGTAGGGGGAGTGACTGGGAAAGGACTGCCGGGGCCGGCAGCTCGCCATATTCGGACATGCCTGATGATGCCGCAGCGCCACAGCAGTACGGAGTACCCGATCAGACTGTCTACATTGAGCGTGATAGCAAACAGCCAAATATGTACGACATTCTTGTAACCCGTGTTAGGGGCCTGAACCATAATCTGCAATTCAGGGGTCCTACAAGTGTGACATTGAGTAATCAACCCTTGTTTATGCTTGACGGAACAGAGATAGGACAGTCTGCTTTTCTTAACCTGGATCCGAGATATGTTCAGCGGCTTGAGATCTTTAGCGGGCCAAGGGCATCAGTTTTCGGTGTAAGGGGAGCAGCCGGGGCCATTCTTGCCTATACCAGGAGAGCAGGGGATATGGAGGATGTGGTTACAGTGGAAGAGTACCTGATCCAGGGATATCATTCCCCAAGGGAGTTTTATTCAGACCTGGTTTCTTATACGCGCAGTGAGGACGAACTGAGGGTTATGGAAAGAGCCGTTCACTGGGAGCCAAATCTCATAACCGATGAAAACGGGCGTGTTACCACTGCTGTTCCTGTTTCGGGTAAATCCGGTATTCTGACCTTCATTATTGAAGGTACAGGACTTGAAAAGGGGATTGGCTACGGGCATTTTACTATTGAGGAGAAACCCTGAAAAGCTAATATTGAAGATACCGGTCCACAGGTACCGGGTACAATTAAAATAAAAACCCAACAATACTTATGAACAGAATAATTTTTTTAGCGATTGTCTTTTTAGCACAATTGCCATTTGCACAAACCCATGGCTTAATCCGGCAGGGTGATGACCCAGCCGGGAAACTGGCAGGTTATACCAGGTATGCTTCATCACATAAGATCCACCTGCACTTTAACAAGAATAACTTCAAGGCAGGTGAGACAATCTGGTTCACTGCATATCTTGTAGATGCCGTTTCGCATCTTCCTGCAGACGAGAACACAAATGTTTATGTCGATCTTATCGGTTCCAACGGTGTTCTTATGGAAAGGCGGCTGCTGTTAGCCGAAAACGGATATGCCGAAGGCGATATCAGCCTTCCACCTGCCCTGCCGGACGGAAACTATATGTTGCGTGCCTATACCGACTGGATGAAAAATTTTGGTGAAGAGTATTTCTTTACCCGCTATTTTTACATTAATAACAGCGATTACGAGAATATGATACCCCGTTCTGATGCAAGGACCAACAGGCGGTTTAACAGGAGGCTGTCACAATTTGAAAGTGATTTTGAGATTGCATTTTTTCCCGAGGGGGGGCAGTTGGCAGGTAATGTAAGTAACAGGGTTGCCTTTAAGGCTGTAAATGCTCTTGGGGGAGGTATTGATGCTCAGGGCATTATTGTTGATGATGCAGGTAATGAAATCAAATCTTTCTCAACATTGCATGCAGGAATGGGTAGCTTTGAACTGGTACCTGAAACCGGACGCAGCTACCAGGCAAGGGTTGAGTTTGAGGATGACGGACGTGCACAGGTATTTGACCTGCCCGCGGCAAGACAGGATGCGGTTGCTCTGAGGGTCGACCTGGCAGAAGATGAAGTTGTTATAGAACTGGGTCGCGCGTCTGCTACAGACGGCGGAAGTTACCCGGACAGTTACCATGTTCTCATCCATACCCGCGGAAGGGTGATACATTCAGCGCCGGTTGGTATTGAGGGAGGTAATGGACTGGTTACTGTATCCCGGGATATGTTTCCCGCAGGTATTGCACATATTACCGTTTTTGATCATGATAACCGGCCGGTAGCAGAAAGGCTTGCCTTTATCAATAAAGATGAAGGGATCATGATCAGGCCCAGAGTTTTCAAAGTTGAGCATGAAGAACAGGAGTACCTTGCCCTGCGTTTGGAGGTAACCGATGAAGAGGGTCGTGATGTTGAAGGTTATTTTTCAATGTCGGTACTTACCGGTGAATTTGATCCTCCGGGCTCGACTCCAAATATTATGAGTAATTTTCTGCTTACATCCGATCTGCAGGGTGTCATAGAGAACCCGCAGGACTATTTTGATCCGGAAAAAGGTCTTGACCGGGAGCTGGATCTGCTTATGATGACCCATGGCTGGAGAAGATTTGACTGGGAAGAAGTTATTGCCGGCGAAATGCCCGAGCTTCCCTATGAGCCTTCATCGAGCCTGACGATATCGGGCCGCATTACTGATCCTGCGAAAAACGAGCCCGTAAACAACCACTTTGTTGAGCTCAAGGTGCTTAGCGGGCATGATGATGCTTTTAGTACACGCACCGACGGAAGGGGGACATTTGTTTTTGACGGACTTGATTATCCTGATCTTTTCCAGGTTGAAATTGGCAGTCCCCGCCTTGCCGGCGATTATCCGCCGGAGATTGAGCTTCAGAGGACACAGGTAAGGGGATATGATTATACTCCCAATATTTTTACAGCCGAGGAACAGATAACCAGGAGAGGCCGAAACTGGAGCCGTGTATCTGATGCAGGACGTTCTCCTTATGCAGAGGTAGCCGAACGCACCCGTTCGCCGCAGCGGTTTGGCGTGCCCGATCAGACGATCTATATCGACAGGGAGACAGTTACGCAGAGGACAGTTATGGATGTATTGATTGAAAGAGCTCAGGGTCTGCAGGTATATGGAGGACAGCTGATGTTCAGGGGGCCCTCAAGCATAAACCTTAGTTCAGAGCCCATGTTCATGCTTGACGGGGTTCAGACCGGGAGGGATGTCGTACTCAGTCAGAGTCCCCGTGAAATAGAGCGTATTGAGATATTCAGAGGTTCATCGGCAGCAACATTCGGAGTAAGGGGAGGTGCAGGAGTTATCATTGCCTACACCAGGCAGGCAGGTGACGCAGGTTTCCAGGATTCAAAACAGTATATGATTACCGGTTACCATTCGCCCAGGGAGTTTTATTCAGATTTTCTCACTGCAGGAACAGGCGCTCCTTCCGGCGATAAAACAGCCAGAACGATCCATTGGGATCCCGATGTGCTTGGAGGAGAAGAGGATGAGGACAACACCGTATTTTTCCCTTGGTCTGATGATCTTGGACAGATGAAGATCGTTATCGAGGGTATTGGCCGGTATGGCGGAATTGGTGCCGGAGAATTTACAATTGAATTAAGATAAGGAAGAGATCCCGTCAGAAACCCGCA